>QKDG01000054.1 GCA_003246805.1 Clostridia bacterium
AATTCCTCAACGTTTTGGACAGGTATGAAAGAAAATGGAAGAGAACATGTTGCAAAAAAATTCATAAATCATAATGGCGGTTCATCATTAGAAACTACCCTTCAAAATCAAGGTTTTGCACGACCTCAACTTTGTTGCTGCTCTTCACTGTATATCTTGTAGCCTGCGTCGGGTCGTTCCTCAACGTTGCCCTGTTTGGCTACTTTTTAAGTATGGTCAATTTTTATGGATTAAATGCATTTACACAGTTCTTTTTTCATAACCGAGCATTGGAAGTTGTTAAACCCCAGGGAGATTATATTTTTCCCTCACACTTACTTCGCCGGTGTTAAGTGCCTTTGTTTCGCCATCTTCAAGTATTACAACAAGCCTTGCTTCGTCATCGATATCTATTGCCTTTGCGTTTTGCTCTGTTTCCCCGTTTATCACAATTATGTCTTTACCCAATAAAAAGGAACGTTTTCTGTATTCATCCAAAAATTCTGTTGCGAGGATATTGTCGCACATATCGTCAATATTGTTAAGAATTTCAGCAATTAATTCGCTTCTTACCGGGCGCAAGCTGATATTGGGGAAAATGCTTGTAGCTGTTTCCTGCAATTGTGCAGGAAAGCTGCTTTGCAATGTTGACACATTTATTCCAATCCCCACAATAGCGTATTCAAGCCCGCCGCTCTCAAAATCTATTGAGGCTTCACTCAAAATTCCGCACAGCTTTTTCCCGTTAGCGAATATATCGTTGACCCATTTTATTTTTGTTTCAAGATATGTGATTTTTTCAATAGCTCTTGAAACAGCAACAGCGGTGTTTGTAGTAATACGCAGGGAATGTTCGATTGATAGCTGAGGGCGAAGTATAATGCTCATATATATTCCTGTATTAGCAGGGGAATAAAAGCTCCTTCCCATTCGTCCCCTTCCGGCTGTCTGCTCCTCAGAAATCACAACTGTGCCCTGCCTTGCACCCTCTTGTGCCAGCTTTTTTGCAAAGCTGTTGGTTGAATCAATTGTTTTTAACACCTGAATATCAAAGCTGTCTTTGCTTTTAATATACGGCATAATACTTTCGGCAGAGAGTATATCGGTATTCTCACTTAGACAATAGCCCCTGTTTGTGCCGGCTGATATGCTATATCCATCCTCCTGCAAGCTTTTAACTGCTTTCCAGACCGCACTTCTCGTTACATTCAGCTGGGCAGCCAGCTTTCCGCCAGAAACAGGGTTCCCTTTGTTGCTTTCAAGGAATGATAAAACCTTTTGCTTTAAATCCATATAAATCTCCTGTTTTTTCAATAAATATATCATAGATTATATTTATTGTCAATTTTGATAATAGTTATGGTAAACAATTCAGATTTTTGCACGCAGTTTTTCTTCTCATAATTTTTAGGGATATATCAGAATTTTTAAGACAAAATATATTGAGGTGATTTTTATGCCAAAAAGCAATAAAATGAAAAGCACAAACAACAATAAGAAATCTGATGGTAAGTTTCGTTCAAAGAATGTCAAGCATGACCCGCAGGGTGAAAGCTCACGAGCAGTGTTCGGACTGAATGAAAGCCCAAAAGAATAATTTAACGCCCCTGAAAATGTCAATCAGGGGCGTGATTTTTGCACTTTAAATTTGTCAGGCAGGGAAACCATTGATAATAAGCTCAGCCGACAAGCCAGCAACACCGCATAATGCCATTACCAATATGGGGTTCGGCTTCCATTTTCTGAGCACGGCAAAAGCAACTACAAATAGGATAGCTCCGATAATGCTTAAATTGCTCACAGCAATAGCGCCTGTGTCAAAAAGTGCTATTTTGAGTATTGAAATACCTGCGCCGGCAATAAGAGCGACAACAGCAGGTCTTAAACATTCAAGAACATTTTGAAGAGCAGATATTTTTTTATATTTAAAATAAATATGTGCAAGGATAGAAACAATGAAAATTGAGGGCAAAATGCACCCTAAGGTTGCAATGACAGCACCCAGAGGCCCAGCTATCCTGATGCCGACAAACGAGGCAGAGTTAACTGCAATTGGCCCCGGTGTCATCTCTGCAATTGTGATAAGGTCGGTAAATTCGCTCATGGACAACCAGCCGTTATTCTCTACTACCTGGTTTTGAATAAGGGGCAATGCCGCATAACCACCGCCGACACTAAACATTCCAACCTGAATAAAGCTTAACAACAATTTAAGAAATATCATTTTTCTTTACCCCCTTAACACGTGTTACGATAGTCTTTATAATGCCTATAAAGGCCGCTCCCAGAATTATAAAAATAACATTAAGACCAAATACAAAAGTCGAAACAAATGCTGCAAAGAAAATAATATAGCTTAATATTTTCTTTTCTTTCACAACCTTATGGCCAAGGTCGAATACAACATCAAGAATAACAGCAGCAACACCTGCCTGCATACCTTTGAGAACAATGGCAACATAAGGATTAGTTGCAAACGCAGCATAGAAAAATGAAATAACAGAAAGAATAATCATTGGGGGTAAGATTGTTCCAATAACAGAAACTATCATTCCCGCAAGGCCACAAACCCTCCATCCGACAAGTATAGCACCATTGACAGCAATTGCGCCGGGTGAGGATTGCGCGAGTGCCGTGAGGTCGAGCATTTCCTCCTCACTTATCCAATGATACTTGTCAACGAAAATGCGCTTCATAAAAGTCACAATAACAAAACCGCCGCCAAAAGTAAATGCACTTATGTAAAGCGTATTTAATAACAATAAAAGCAATAGCTTCGATTTGCTCAGAGTTTCAGTTTTATTAGTCATAATAATTCCCCCTTTATTTATATTATAATACTTGATTTATCATAAATAAAATGCTATTATTTTATTGATATCATACCATTTTTGATATGGTAAGGAGGAATAAAAGTGACAATAAGGCTTATTAAAATATTTATTGAAGTTTATAAGGTGCAGAATATTACAAAAGCTTCTCAGAATCTTCACATGACTCAGCCTGCCGTCACCAGAGCAATTAAGGAAATCGAGAGCTATTATGGTGTATGCCTGTTTGAACGTATCAACAATAAAATATCAGTTACAGAAACAGGGAAGATTTTTTATTCCTATGCTTTTCACATCATGGATACTTTTAATGAAATGGAAAAAAGTATCAGGAACTGGGATGCATTTGGAATTCTCAGAATAGGTGCAAGTATAACTCTTGGGAACACATATTTAGTGGACCTGGTATCTCAATTCAATGAGGAAAACCCGGATATAAAGGTTTATTGCAATATCTGCAACAGTAATGACCTGCAACAGGGGCTTATTACAAATTCTCTTGATATTGCCTTGCTTGAGGGGAATGTGAATGAGCATGAATTCAAAACCGAAGAAATAGCAACAGGTGGACTAATTCTTGTCGTCCCTCAACAGCATCCGTTGTTGAATAAGGATAAAGTGTACATCAAAGATATCGCGGAGTATAACTTTATTTCAAGAGAAAGCAAAAGTGCGTTGAGAACCTATTTAGATAGCATATTCAATATAAAAGGCATAACAGTTCAACCAATATGGGAAAGTGTAAGCACACAGGCAATAATAACTGCGGTGAGCAAAAACTTAGGTATTTCTATTCTTCCCCAAATGCTTGTGAAAAATGATATAGAAAAAGGTAATGTCGTCGGCTGTAAAATTGAGGATGAAAATTTAGAGAGAAAATTTTATGTTGCATGGCACAAAAACAAATATCTTAATCAGTCAGTTAAAAGCTTTATTGAATTGTGCCAGAATTATAGCCAATAAATTATACAATCATTAATCTCTTGCCTCGATATGAAATGAATGTTATACTTAAAATATGATATAAAATATGCCATCTTAGCATATTTATAAAAAAACGAAAGGTCTGATAAAATGCCCCCATTAAATATGCTGATCAAGCCAGCTTCAAGTAACTGTAATCTGCGATGCAGCTATTGCTTTTATTATTCATTGACAGAGAACAGAAGCATCGAATGCTATGGGATGATGACGGTTGAAGCACTTGAACAGCTTGTCAAAAAAGCATTGGAATTTGCCGATTATTCATGCAGCTTTTTTTTTCAAGGCGGCGAGCCAACACTTGCTGGTTTAGATTTTTACAAAAAGCTTATAGAATTTCAAAATAAATACAATTTCAAAGAGGTTAGAATTCAAAATTCAATACAAACAAACGGTATAGTAATCAATGAAGATTGGGCTGAATTTTTAGCTTATAACAATTTTCTTGTGGGAATTTCACTTGACGGGCCAAAAGAAGTCAACGATATATATCGTGTTACCCCCAACGGAAAAGGCTCATATCAGCGGGTGTTAAAAACAATTCAGCTTTTTAATACATATAAAGTTGAGTATAATGTTCTGTCAGTCGTGACGTCTTTTTCGGCGGATTATGCAAACAGGATATACAGCTTTTTCAAAAAAAATAATTTTAGATATCTCCAGTTTATTCCTTGTATCGACCCATTTGACAAAGCAC
>QKDG01000190.1 GCA_003246805.1 Clostridia bacterium
AAAATGGCACTGATAACACAAAAACCAAAAGGAACACAGGATGCTGTTCCGTCAGAGATTTATAAGTGGCATACGGTTGAAGCTATTGCGAGAGAAACAGCAGAATGCTACGGTTTTAAAGAAATAAGAACGCCAACCTTTGAACAGACAAATTTGTTTGAACGCTCTGTCGGCGACACAACCGATGTTGTTCAAAAGGAAATGTATACGGTTACAGCAAAGCAATCCATGAAATCGGATAAGGAGACAAGCTTCACCCTAAGGCCCGAGGGCACAGCAGGTGCGGCACGTTCTGCCCTTGAAAACGGGATTTTGAATGAGGCTTTGCCACAAAAGGTATATTATCTGATATCCTGCTTCCGGCACGAAAAACCACAGGCAGGCAGGCTGCGTGAATTCCACCAGTTTGGGGTTGAAATGTATGGAAGCTCCACCCCCAGTGCTGATGCCGATGTTATTTCGCTTGCAAAAAGCTATATTGACCGGCTTGGTTTAAAAAGAATTCAACTGAATATAAATTCTATCGGGTGTCCAACCTGCCGGGCAGAATATCATAAGGCACTAAGAGCATATTTTGAGAATAGAAAGGCAGAGCTGTGTGAAACCTGCAACAGCAGGCTTGATAAAAATCCGATGCGAATTTTAGATTGCAAGAACCCTGCCTGCAAGGAGATAGGCGAAAATGCCCCAGTTATCCTTGATTATCTTTGTGGGGAATGCTCGGAGCATTTTGAAAAGCTTAAAAGCTATCTTTCTGCAATGCAAATTGAATTTAAAATCAATCCTAAAATCGTGCGTGGGCTTGATTATTATACAAAAACAGTTTTTGAATTTATAACTACGGATATTGGCGCTCAGGGTACGGTTTGCGGTGGCGGAAGATATGACGGGCTTGTTGAACAGCTTGGTGGCAACAAAACACCTGCGCTTGGCTTTGCAATGGGGCTTGAAAGGCTAATACTGACTATGGAAAGCCAGGGCTGTGATTTTATAATGCCTAAAAAATGCAATCTATATATCGCCACAATGGGTGAGGGTGCATTGTTAAAAGCTATTTCAATAACAAAAGATTTGCGTGATGACGGATTCTTGGTTGAATATGACGTAATGGGGAGAGGAATAAAAGCACAGATGAAGTATGCCGACAAAATTGGTGCGCAATTTGTTGTAGTGCTTGGCGACAATGAAATTCAGTCGGGTGACATAATGCTAAAAAACATGGCAACAGGTGAGGAAACCCCTCTTAAACTTGACGATTCGTTTAGTGACAATTTTGCAAATATTCAGATGGCTGATATGTTTGGTGATATTTTAAGCAACAATTAATAAGGAGAATTTATATGAGTAAGTTTGATTACTTAATGGCTTCAAGCCCGTTCAGAAAAGAAATCAAAATGAATAAAAAAAGATACAGTGTTGATAAAAAGCTTAAAAAATTCGAGATGATATATGGTTTATTAATGTTGGTTTTGTTTTTTGTATTTGTTATTATAGTAAGCAGGTTTTATCAGTTTGATGCCGTTAGATTTTTGATTGCAATACTTTTCTGGGTTGGTCTTGAAGAAGTAATAAGATATATTTTATTACCAAAGGATATAAATTCTTATTTGCAGGAAATTAATAAAGGAGAATAAACATGGGAGATACAATGAAAGGCTTGAAGAGAAGCCATTACTGTGGTGAAATTCCAACAAGCGGTGAGGTTACCGTTTGTGGTTTTGTTCAGAAGATAAGAGATTTGGGGAACCTGATTTTTATCGATTTAAGGGACAGAACAGGCATTGTTCAGCTTGCCTTCAACGATAATACGGACAGAATTATATTTGAGAAAGCCTCACGCTGCCGTAGCGAATTTGTCTTGATGGCAAGGGGTGAAATCAAGCCCCGCGAAAGCGTAAACAAGGAAATAAAAACAGGTGGCGTTGAGATTATTGTTAGCGATTTAAGAGTATTGTCAAAGGCAGAAACTCCCCCGTTTGAGGTTGCAAACAGCGACAATGTTAAGGATGAATTAAAGCTTAAATATCGATACCTTGATTTGAGAAATCCACATCTACAACAGAATTTAATAACAAGGCATAAAATCGCAAAGGTTGCAAGAGATTATTTTTATGAAAATAACTTCCTTGAAATTGAAACGCCCATGATGATACGTTCTACCCCTGAGGGTGCAAGGGACTATCTTGTTCCGTCAAGAATTCATGAGGGGATGTTCTATGCGCTGCCACAGTCACCACAGATATACAAACAGCTTTTGATGATTTCAGGGTATGACAGATATATTCAGCTTGCAAGATGCTTCAGGGATGAGGATTTAAGGGCAGACCGCCAGCCTGAATTCACTCAGATTGACCTTGAAATGTCGTTTGTGGATATTGATGATATTCTTGAAATGGGAGAAGGCTTTGTTCAAAGGCTTTTCAGAGAGGTTCTTGATGTTGAAATTCCTACACCTCTGCCACGAATGACCTTTGCTGATGCTATGAATAAATATGGCTCAGACAAACCAGACACACGCTTTGATATGCAGATACAGGATATCTCAGACATTTCCGCAAAGACAGAGTTTGGTGTTTTTACATCAGCTATTGAAAATGGCGGAAGTGTAAGGGCAATTGTTGCAAAAAATGCCGCAGCGACACTTACACGTAAGGAAATAGACAGGCTTACTGAATTTTCAAGGGGAATTGGCGCAAAAGGGCTTGCGTTTATAAGATGGGTTGACGATGAACCGAGCTGTTCCTTCTCAAAATTCTTAAAAGATGGGCAGTTATCAGAAATTCTTGGTGCTCTTAAAGCCGAAAAAGGCGATGTTGTTCTTATTGTTGCAGATAAAAACAAGACAGTTCTGTCAACTCTTGGTGCGCTGAGATTAAAGGTTGCAAAGCAGCTTGATATTATTCCACAGGGATATAACTTTTTGTGGATTACTGAGTTCCCGTTCTTTGAATATGATGAGGAAAATGATAAATGGCTTGCAATGCATCATCCTTTTACCATGCCGATGGATGAGTGCATAGATATGCTTGAAAATGACAAAGGGAATGTAAGGGCAAAGGCGTATGACCTTGTTCTTAACGGAACAGAGCTTTCATCCGGTTCAATAAGGATAACAGATTTTGAATTGCAGCAGAAAATGTTTAGGCTTTTAGGCTTGACGGATGAAGAAATCAATGCCAAGTTCGGATTTCTTGTTGAGGCATACAGATATGCTTCTCCTCCACATGGTGGAATGGGAATAGGGCTTGACCGACTTGCAATGATAATGTGCGGTGCGGATAGCCTTAGGGATGTAACAGCCTTCCCAAAAGTGCAGAATGCAAGTGAGCTTATGAGCGAATGCCCTGCAAGCGTTGATACAAAGCAGCTTGACGAGTTGCATATAAAAATAAAATAATGAAACAGTGAATAGTGAAATAGATATTCAAATCGCCTTGAAGTGACTTTTAGGGCGATTTTTTTAGCTTTTTGGCAATTGACATTGGCAGTAATTTCATATACAATTGAAATGTGGATTAAATTTACATTAAAGGGGATTTTATATGAACGCCAATCAGATATTTTCCGGTACTATGAAATTTATGTGGTTAAAGCTTGCCTTTAACCTGGTTTTAGGGCTTGTCATTACCTTGTGGGTAGCCCTTTGCATAGCAATAAGTGTTGCAATCAACAGCCCGGTTATAACATTTATTATGCTTGTATTCGGGGTAGGAGGCGGTATCACTGTTTATCAGTTTGCAAAGCATTATATCGGGTATCTAATAAAAGCGGGGCATGTTGCAGTTATTGCTGAGGCTGCGGTGACAGGGGTTATTCCCCCAAACCAGTATGAGTACGGCAAAACAAAGGTTAAAACAAGATTTTTAACAAGCAACGTATTCTTTCTAATTGATAATCTGGTATCAGGCGCTGTAAAACAGCTGCAAAGAGTTGTTGGCAAAGCAGGGGACTTACTTGGTTTTATCCCAGGAATTGAAGCTGTTGTAAAAATTGCAAACATTTTTATTGAAATGGCACTTGGATATGTAGATGAGTGCTGCCTTGGCTACACCTTCAACAATCCGCAGGAGGGCGCATTCAAAAGTGCTACTGATGGCGTAGTAATCTATTTTCAGAACTGGAAGGAGCTATTAAAGTCAGCTGCAAAAGCAACACTGATTTTTGTAATCCTTATGATTGTTTCGGTGCTGGTTGTTTTCCTTCCGTTGTTTGCTATTTTTCATCCGGGAACAGTAGGTACAATTGTTTTGCTTTTTATAGCAATTACACTTGCAAGTTCAATAAAAATTGCTTTTATTGACAGCTACATGATGATAACAATGATGGTGAAATATCTTCAGCTTGCAAAAACAACTCAGATTACATTCAGTTTATACGACAAGCTTTGCGGAATGTCAGCCAAGTTTAAAAAGCTGTTCAGCAAAGGGCAGGAGGAACAAACGGCTTCTGGCATACAGACACAGGTTTAATACATAAATA
>QKDG01000159.1 GCA_003246805.1 Clostridia bacterium
GAGTCTTCACAACTGCTGTTGTTTCATATCCTGAGCTTGTTCACATTGGCGAGGATAAGGATTTTACACCTGTTATAAACAAGGCGCTTGAATGTGGCGGCTATAAAGAAGATATGCCTATGACAGGAATAAATGGAGGAACAACTGTTACAACAGGCTTTGGGCACAATACAGTTTTATCTGTTGCAGATAAGGTTATCGATGCAGTTAAGCAGGGCGCTATCAAGCATTTCTTCCTGGTGGGTGGATGTGACGGTGCTGCCCCTGGCAGAAGCTATTATACTGAGTTTGTAAAGCAGACACCTGCTGACACGATTGTTCTTACTCTTGCTTGTGGTAAATTCCGTTTTAACGATTTATCTATTGGCGAAATTGGTGGTTTGCCAAGAATCATGGATATGGGGCAATGTAATGACGCATACAGTGCAATTAAGGTTGCTCTTGCTCTGGCTGAGGCTTTTGATTGTGGCGTAAACGACCTTCCACTTACCCTTGTGCTTTCGTGGTATGAGCAAAAGGCTGTTTGTATTCTTCTTTCGTTATTATATCTTGGAATTAAGAATATCTACCTGGGCCCGACACTCCCTGCTTTTATCTCACCAAATGTTCTTAACTTTTTGGTTGAAAATTTCAGCATTACACCTATCAGCACACCAGAAGAAGACTTGAAAAAAATATTGAACAAATAGTTTTTCCCCACAATGAAGGTTAAGCCCTTTATTGTGGGGATATTTTATTTTTTTATAGCTAAGGATTTTACAGCAGAAATAACAGATGAAACCATTGGTACTGCAAATGCAAAGCCAAACGCTATAAGAAGCTGCCTGGTGTTTAACGCAACTGTTGAGAATACAAGCTGAAGTGATGGCATAAACATCGTTGCTGTTAATACTCCTGCTGAAATCAGTATGGATAGTATCAAGAATATATTGTTAAAATATTTTATTCCAAACAAGCCCTTCCCCTCGCTCTTGCATTCAAAAACATGAATCAGCTGAGAAACAACCAATGTAAAAAGTGCGCTTGTTCTGCATATATTTAGATTTTCACCCATTCTTGCCATTGCAACAAAACTGCCCAGTGTTGCAAGCCCTATCAGTATTCCCCTGAAAATTATTCTTGTCATTAGCCCGTTGCTGAAAAAACCATCTGATGCTTTTCGGGGGGATTCTTCCATTATCTGTGATTCAGGCGGTTCAAGCCCCAGGGCAACGGCTGGCAGGCCATCCGTCACCAGATTTACAAGCAGAATTTGCGTAGGCAACAGCACCATTGGCATTCCCATAATTATTCCTAAAAACATAGTGATAACCTCGCCAATATTGCATGAATTTGCGGATATTTGAATATATTGTACGCCCCTGCTCAACGGCTGAAACAAGTGTGGCAAAGTTATCATCAAGCAAAATAACATCGGCAGCCTGCTTTGTTACATCCGTGCCGGATATTCCCATAGAAACGCCAATATCAGCCTCTTTGATTGCCGGTGCATCATTAACCCCATCCCCTGTCATTGCAACAATGTGGGATTTTTTCTTGAACGCCCTGACTATTCTCAGCTTATCTGCCGGATTAACCCTTGCAAATACCGATACTTCTTCGATAATACTGTCAAGCTTTTCATCACTCATTGATGATAATTCGTCGCCCGTTATTGCTATTGAGTTTTCCTTCATTATTCCTGCTTGCTTTGCAATAGCACAGGCTGTTACCTTATGGTCGCCTGTTATCATGACTGTTTTAATATTTGCTTTTTCACATATTTTTATTGCTCTTTTAGCCTCTGCACGGGGTGGGTCAAGCATTGCCATTATTCCGATAAAAGTCATTTCCTCACAGCTTTGCTGGTTATCATAAGAATACATTGTCTTTCTGGCAAAGCCGAGCACACGCAAGGCAGAGCTGCCAAGCTCAAAATTCTTTTTTAGAATTCTATTTTTTATGTTCTGGTTTAACTGAACAACTCCGTTTTGTGAATATGCATAATTGCATTGATTTATAATAACATCAAGTGCGCCCTTCGCATAGCATATTCTCTCTCCGCTTTTGTTTTCTACAATTACCTTCATACATTTAGTTTCGCTGTCAAAAGGGATTTCATCGATTCTTATAAATTCGTTTTCAAGATTTTTTATAGTTTTAGATGCTTTTGCTGCTGCAACAAGCAAGGCTATTTCTGTCGGGTCACCTACTGTTACCCACTCTCTCCTTGATATTGAGGTGTGAAAATCCCTTATTCCGTTGGTTTTATATTTTGTAATTTGTGCGTTGTTGCACAATACTGCACAATTTAACAGCTCACTTATGGCTGGATATTTTTCAGTATTCAGCTTTGTATTGTTGTGCTGGATTTCGCCGGATATTTTATATCCTGAGCCTGTTACGTCGAACTCATTTTCAAGTGTTGCAATTTTTGTGACAAGCATTTTATTCTCTGTTATTGTTCCCGTTTTGTCTGAGCATATTACCGATGCACAACCGAGAGTTTCAACAGAATGAAGCTTATGCACAAGAGCGTTCCTTTTCAACATTCTGCCGACAGCAAGTGCAAGCGCTATTGTAACTGTTGCCGGCAACCCCTCGGGAATTGCTGCTATTGCTATTGTGATACCCGTCATCAGCATATCAAATACAGGCTCGCCCCTTATTACACCTGCTAAAAAAACAATAACGCAGATTACTATGCATATTATCGCAACAATTTTGCCCAGCTCGTCAAGCTTTTTTTGCAAAGGGGTAAGCTCTTCTTTTATATCTTCAAGCATTCCAGATACTTTGCCCATCTGCGTGCTCATACCAGTTGAAACTGCTCTGCACATTGCATTGCCCTTTGTAATGATTGTTCCCATATACGCTATATTCGGCAAATTAAGGCAGTCGGTTCTGTCACTGTTATGATTTGCATATTTTTCTACCGGAACAGCCTCACCCGTCAGTATTGATTCATCCGAAAAAAGTGATTTAGCGCTTAATATTATGCCATCACAAGGTACTCTGTCCCCTGCTTCAATCTCAAAAACATCATCGGGGACAATATCCTCTGCCGGAATTTCAGCAAGCACACCATCTCTGTATACCTTAGCTGTGGGGGAAGTCATATTTTCGAGTGCTTCAAGTGTTTTTTCTGTTCTGTATTCCTGGATAAAGCCAAGAATTGCATTTATAAGAACAATAAGAATAATTGTAACTGCATCATAAATTTCACCCAGAAAGATTGAAATAACAGTTGACACAAGAAGTATAATGACAAGTATGTTTTTAAACTGATTTATAAACATGATAACAGAGCTTTGTTTTTTTGATTTGACCAGCTTGTTTGCACCAAATTTATACAGCAATTCCTGTGCCCTTGCATTTGATAGCCCTGTTTTATATGTCTGTTCTGTTTTGTTATTTTTTTCCGTTAATCCAAGCATAACAGCATTCCTTTCGATGGTTGTACATAGTTGTTTTTTTAATTTTATTCTAAAAATTTTGAAAATATGCTTGTATAAATTTTTAGAATAAAGGCAAAATAATCTTGAAATGTATATAAAAAGAATTCAAAATTTGCATCTTAAACAGCATTGCACATATCTAATATGCTAAATATTATTTTTTTTCAAAAAAACATTGTCTTTTAATGTATATTATTTATGAACATTAAATAATATAGTCGAAAACGATTAACTGCTCGAATGCAATACATTATACTCATATTTATTTACTTTTACACGTTTTTATTTATTTATTATTAAAATTGATAAATATTTGTTATTAATTTTTTTACTTGTAAATAATATAACCTATAAAATTTAGTAATTAAATTTTACATATTTTTTACTATAATAATAGTGGGATATATTTTCAAAATACAAGTATAAATATGGCTTTGTTGAGAACAATATAAATACACCAAGATATTGCAACGAAATTTTATTAATTTGGAGGTTAATATGAAAGCAACAGGTATCGTAAGAAGAATTGATGATCTCGGAAGAGTTGTTATTCCTAAAGAAATCAGAAGAACAATGAGAATCAGGGAGGGTGATCCTCTTGAAATTTATACAAGCAATGACGGGGAAGTAATTTTTAAAAAATATTCTCCAATCAGCGAGTTATCCGGCGGAGCTACACAGGTTGCTGAGGTTATTTTTAAACTCGGAAATGCTCCGGTAGTAGTTTTTGACAGAGACCATGTTGTTGCTGTTGCAGGAGTTCAGAAAAAAGAGTTCAATGAAAGAAGAGTTTCTAATTCCTTAGAGGATTTGCTTGAAAACAGAAAAAGTTACTTATACACCTCTAACAGCGATCAAAAAATGCTCCCTGTTGAAGGTATAAACAGGCACGCACTTGCTGTTTTCCCTATCATTTCAACTGGCGATGTTACAGGCGCTGTTGCTTGCCTTGCTAACGATGCCGAAAGTGTTGTTACTGATAATCAGTCAATTCTTGCACAAACAGCAGCAATGTTTTTAGGCAAGCAGATTGAAGAATAATTTCTCCATTAAAATTCAACTAATAAAAATAAAAGCCTTTATGTGGGCTTTTATTTTTTTATGTCCTTTTTTTAAAATATGTGTTTATTAATTTTAGCAAAGCCCCCGATTTATATTGCAATTAAATTAGATGTTTTGAGCGAAGGGGCACGGGGGCGACCGCAAAGCCCCCGAAAAAACCTGCTTTGTTTTTTTCTTTTTATATTGTACGTATATTTAAACATATAATGCTAATAATTTTTTTAGGTGATGATATGTTTGAATTTATAAAAAACAAAAAACAAAGCAACAATAATAATTCTCAAAACAATAAGCATGAGGTTAAAAAAAACCCTAATCAAGAAAACAACAGCACCAACCTTACCACCTCACTTGAAAAAAATATTGCTATGTTCAAAAATATCTTCAAGGACGATGGCACTATTGTTTTTAAAGATATGCAGAACAAGTATCTAAAACAAGCAAAATGCTGTATTTTTTATATCGACGGAATGGTGAGCAACGAAATAATTAACGAAAATATTATGAGGCCTATTCTGGCAAGTGATTTGTCAGAAAATATTGATGCTGATAATCTGCTGGATGAGCTGAAAAACAAAATAATTATCTCAAATAGTATTGGGACCGAAACTGATATAAATACCATTCTAAAATCTGCAATTTATGGTGATACTATTTTACTGCTGGATGGCTTTAATAAGGTTTTGGTGATAAATTCAAAGGGTTTTCCGACAAGGTCGATAAGCGAGCCTGACTCCGAAAGAATTATCCGTGGCCCGCGTGAAGGTTATACTGAATCAATTCTTGTAAATTTATCTTTGATACGAAGGCGCCTGATTAATCCGGATTTTAAAATAAAGTTTAAAGACATTGGCGTTAGAACAAATACAAAAACCTGTATATGCTATATTGATGGCCTTGCTTCTGAAAAAGTTATCAAAGAGCTTGAAAGACGACTTGATGAGATTAATATGGATGGCATACTGGATTCTGGCTATATACAGGAATTGATAAAGGACTCCCCTTTTTCGCCTTTTGATACTGTGGGGGCAACCGAAAGGCCAGACACAACTGTTGCAAAGCTGCTTGAGGGCAGGGTTGCCCTTATTGTTGATGGTTCCCCCTTTGTGCTAACTGTCCCTTATGTTCTGGCAGAGACTTTTCAGTC
>QKDG01000156.1 GCA_003246805.1 Clostridia bacterium
CTTTCGATATCTGCCAAAATACCTTTAAGCCCGATAATAATTGCCTTGCTTTCAGTAATATCGATAATTCCCGCTTCACCAAGCATTGTTGCGTGAGCAATACTGCCCTCTATGTCCTGCTTATACATTCTTGCATCAAATTTAATTGATGAATTAAAGTCATTAACCTTTTCATCGACCTCTTTTGAAAAACGCCCCGCCCACATTTTTGCCATAGCAATTCTCCGTCCCTGTTTATTTGATAAGGGCGAACAATGTCCGCCCTTAAATAATTATAAACTAATTGGCTTATTTTCCACGCTTAGCATCAAGCTTTGCCTTAACCTTAATCGGCAGCCCGAATAGATTGATAAATCCTGCTGAATCGTTCTGGTCATAAACCTCATCCTCGTCAAAGGTTGCAACCTCTTCATCATATAATGTATATGGTGAAGTTACGCCTGCATTTATCATGTTGCCTTTATAAAGCTTCAACTTTACATCACCAGTTACAGCTTCCTGCGTTTTGTCAACAAAGGCAGATAAAGCCTCACGGACAGGGGTATACCATTGGCCATTATAAACAAGGTCAGCAAAATCGATAGCAAGCTTTTGCTTCATTCTTTGTGTTGCCTTATCAATACAGATAGTTTCAAGAACCTCGTGAGCGTGATAAAGGATTGTTCCGCCGGGAGTTTCATAAACGCCACGTGATTTCATTCCAACAAGCCTGTTCTCAACTATATCTGTTAGGCCGATTCCGTTTGCTCCGCCAATTTCGTTAAGCTTTGTTATAAGAGCGATACCATCCATCTCAACACCGTCAACAGCTGTCGGAACACCCTTTTCAAAATGTATGGTTACATAGGTTGCTTTGTCAGGTGCCATTTCAGGGGAAACTCCCATTTCCAAAAAGCCCGGCTTATTGTACTGCGGCTCGTTTGCTGGGTTTTCAAGGTCAAGCCCCTCATGTGATAAGTGCCACAGGTTTTTATCCTTTGAGTAGTTTGTTTCACGGTTTATTTTTAACGGAACGTTGTGAGCCTCAGCATAATCAATTTCATCATCACGTGATTTTAGCTCCCATTCACGCCATGGGGCGATGATTGCCATATCAGGAGCAAACGCTTTTATTGTAAGCTCAAAGCGAACCTGGTCGTTGCCTTTTCCTGTGCAACCGTGGCAAATAGCATCAGCACCCTCAGCAAGGGCGATTTCAACAATTCTTTTTGCGATGATAGGGCGCGCAAAGGATGTTCCAAGCAGATATTTATTCTCATAAACAGCACCAGCTTTAAGCGTCGGGAATATGAATTCCTCAACAAATTCCTTCTTTAAATCTTCAATATATAGCTTTGAAGCACCTGTTTTTATTGCTTTTTCTTCAAGCCCGTCAAGCTCTGTGCCCTGGCCAACGTCACCAGAAACAGCGATAACCTCACAATTATCATAATTTTCCTTTAACCAAGGTATAATTATAGATGTATCAAGACCGCCAGAATATGCTAGCACTACTTTTTTAATTTTATTTGCCATAATAATTTCCTCCATAACAATAATTGATGTTAAGTAAATTATACACTATTATGTGATAATGTCAATACCCTAATGCATAAATATTCAATAAATTTAAATTTTATACACTAATAATGAATATTGATTACTTTTTTAACTAAGCAACTTTGCGAAAGTTTTGGGGTTGATATTACAAAATGTTTTAATCGCAATTAGTGGTGTGAATTCTCCGGTTATAAAAACCTGTATTCCCCAATTATTATGGCATTTTTCTAAAAGATTATCAAGTAGTGATTTTTGAAAATTAATATTTAAAAACTTTCTGTATGATTTTCATTTATTGCGCAATAACAACCTGCAAATAAAATAAAAAAACTAACCACATTTACTTAGAATTTCTAAAAATAACGTGATTAGTTTTCCATTATCATTTTAAAGGCTTTTGTTATTGTAAATTAATTACAAGGTCCGCAAAACCCTTTACTTTGAAGCCTCTTCAACAGCAACAGCACAAGCAACAGTCATACCAACCATTGGGTTGTTACCAGCACCGATTAGTCCCATCATTTCAACGTGAGCAGGAACAGATGAAGAACCAGCGAACTGAGCGTCCCCGTGCATTCTTCCCATTGTATCTGTCATACCGTATGAAGCAGGGCCGGCAGCCATGTTATCTGGGTGAAGTGTTCTTCCTGTACCACCGCCTGAAGCAACTGAGAAATATTTCTTATTATTTTCAATAGCCCATTTCTTATATGTTCCAGCAACAGGGTGTTGGAAACGAGTTGGGTTTGTTGAGTTACCAGTGATAGAAACGTCAGCTTTTTCATGCTTCATGATAGCTACGCCTTCAAGAACGTCATTAGCACCATAGCAACGAACTTTTGCCTTGTCACCATCTGAATAAGCTTTTTCTTTAACTATTTTAAGCTCGCCAGTAGCGAAATCATAATCAGTCTGAACATAAGTGAATCCGTTGATTCTTGAAATAATCATAGCAGCGTCTTTCCCAAGGCCGTTCAAAATAACTCTTAGTGGGTTTTTTCTTGCCTTGTTTGCTGTTCTTGCAATACCGATAGCACCCTCAGCAGCAGCAAAAGATTCGTGACCAGCTAAAAAGCAGAAGCAGTCAGTTTCTTCTCTTAAAAGCATAGCGCCAAGATTACCATGGCCTAAGCCAACCTCACGCTGTTCAGCAACAGAGCCAGGGATACAAAATGCCTGAAGACCGATACCGATAGCCTCAGCAGCGTCAGCAGCCTTTGTTAAACCTTTTTTAAGTGCGATAGCAGTTCCTAGTGTATAAGCCCAAACTGCGTTTTCAAATGCAATTTGTTGTATTCCTTTAACTATTTGTGCGCAATCTATACCCTTTGATTTGCAGAAAGCATCAGCTTCTTCAAGTGATTTAAAACCATATTCAGCAAGGCAAGCCTCGATTTTAGGCATTCTTCTGGCTTGTCCCTCAAAGGTTGCAGTTGAACCATTGTATACACAATTTTCTTGATTTGACATTTATCTTCAACCTCCCTTATTCTTCTCTTGGATCGATGTACTTAGCAGCATTTTCATAACGGCCGTAAGTACCGATGTTTTTTTCGTAAGCTGTTTTAGGATCAACACAATGACGAATGTCTTCAAGCATTTTTCCAACTCTAACGAATTTATAACCACAAACCTCATCATCTTCGTCAACAGCAACAGAAAGAATGTAGCCTTCAGCCATTTCAAGATAACGAACGCCCTTAGCATTTGTTGAGAATATTGTGCCAACCTGTGAACGAAGGCCTTTTCCTAAATCTTCAAGGCCAGCACCGATTGGAAGACCACCCTCAGAAAATGCAGTCTGGCTTCTTCCGTAAACGATTTGTAGGAATAGTTCTCTCATAGCTACGTTGATAGCATCACAAACCAAGTCAGTGTTAAGGGCTTCAAGGATTGTTTTTCCTGTAAGAATTTCACCAGCCATAGCAGCGGAGTGAGTCATACCTGAACAACCAAGTGTTTCAACCAAAGCCTCTTCAATGATACCTTTTTTGATGTTTAGAGTAAGTTTGCAAGCACCTTGTTGAGGCGCACACCAGCCCACACCATGTGTAAGGCCAGAAATATCAGTAATCTGATAAGCTTTTACCCATTCACCCTCTTCAGGGATTGGAGCAGGACCGTGCTTCGGGCCCTTTGCGAGAACGCACATTCTCTCTACTTCGTGAGAATAAATCATATTTGTACTCCTTTCGGTATTTTACCTTATGTTCAAATTATTTGAATTAGGTGATAAAATATACAAGTTTATTATATATGATATTTGCACAATTATCAAGATATTTTTTTAACAATAAACACAAAAATACAATTTTAAAATTTATCTAAAAATTAGTCATTAAATAGTCCTTTAATATACCAAACCATTCTCTCACCCAGAAAGTAGGCAAATAGTCTGAATTTGTATCTGCATTTATACTATATGCCTTGAAGCCTGCTTCTTCTGCCAAAAAGCCAGCCCTGTACTGATGATATCCATCAGTCACAACAGCTATTTCATCAGTTTTAATCATATCATCGAGAATTCTTTTTGAAAATTTTAAGTTCTCAAATGTGTTTACAGACTTGTCTTCAACAAAAATTCGATTCTCATCAATGCCTTTATTTACAAGCCAGTTCTTCATTGCAACAGCCTCGGGGATATCCTCATCATACCCCTGCCCGCCAGAAACAACGCAGGATACACTGGGATTTGATTTCAAGTATTCCTCAGCAGCTTCAAGCCGGCGTGTAAGCATTTCGCTCGGGGTTGAGCCATTCAGCTTGCAGCCCAGAACAACAACCGGTGCAGGTGATAAAGGTGGATTATTGCTTGCTTTTATCATAAAAAAACTCAAAATACTGAACGTTGCAGTTATGATTATAAATAATGCAAAAAACAGGATAATCAAGAATCTCCCTGCCTTAAAGCCCCATAAATGGCACAAAAAATTCCA
>QKDG01000192.1 GCA_003246805.1 Clostridia bacterium
AAAATAAGGACAAAGGAATAGGAGTTGAGTATTAAATGGGATTTGAAATATGGAATAATGAGATTAAGCACAGGAATTTACAGATTGAGATTTTGCGACTGATAGTCAAGGGGGAATGGAAACCTGATGAAAAGATACCAGTACCAAAGGATTTATACCATTTTTTTGATGGTAGGTATTCTTACGGAATTATCAGGATCGCAATTGAGCTACTTATTGAGGATGATTGCCTTTATGCCATTAATGGCAAGGGCATTTATGTATCCCCAAATGCAGAACTGGTTTATAGCAAAATTGTTGAGCAGGTGCTGTATAAGATAAAGCAAGATGTGGAGATTCTTGCAAAACTAAACACATTTAAAAACGAGGTTATCAGGGTGGTGGATGAAGCTTATGATAATAATAATTAGCAAGGGGTGATAGCATGAAGCTGTGGAAAATAGTGCTGATAGCCTTAGAGATTAGTCTGTGCTTGATTTGCGGAGTATTCATCGGAACTTCCTTTTCAATGTTTTTATCAAAGCAGAGCAGCAAAATTGTGTTGTATGACTATAACTTCTGCATTGACAGAATAAAGACAGACAAGCAGACGTTAATGCTTTGTGTAATATTTGCAGGGCTGTTGATGATAATGATTTATGTGCTTTATGATGTAACACCCGATATAAAAATACCAAGGCCGTCAGGCCAATATCAGTATGGCAGTTCGTGGTGGATGACAAAGCGAGATTTTAAAAAGGAATATGCAAAAAATTCAATCAATCACAAGCTTGCAGTTTTTGATTATCTTATTAAGACAGGCTATGACGATTTACCCTTGAAGCTTAGAAAACACAAGTTAAGCCAAGTCATTAAAAATCTGTTTCTAAGCTCACTTTTATCATTAAAGCTTAAAAGCAAATCGCTTTCCTGTTTGAATGTTCAGCCCTTTGAGAGTGGCGGGCTTGTTGTGGCTTATGAAAAAGACAATAAAAAGGAGCATTTCTATTATGTTCTTGATGATACCCATACGCTGATTATCGGAGCAACAAGGTGTGGAAAGACAAGGTGCCTTGTTATCCCCAGTCAATATGCAATCTGGCTCTCGCAGGGGAGTCACTTTTTATTACCGACCCAAAAGGTGAGCTGTTTTTGTATTTAAAAAACTTCCTTGAAAAGCTTGATTACAACATTATTGTAATTGATTTTAAAAATATGTCAAAAAGCATGAGCTATAATCTGTTGCAACCGATAATAGATAAGTTTAAGGCCGGTGAAACTAATAAAGCGATTCAGCTTTGCCGTGATATTGCCAATATCCTGGTGGGTGAAAAATCTGACCATACTGAGCCTATCTGGCATAACGGACAGCTTGCTGTTGTTGCGGCTGCAATTATCGCAACAGTTTTTGACAATATGGATAAGCCACAAAATCAAAATCTTACATACGTTTATGAGTTTATCACAAGAATGTGTGCTGAACGAAAGGGCCAGCCTATGCTATTGCAGGAGTATCTTGAAGCTGTTGGTGAAAGCCATCCGGCAAATATTCTGCTTGCTCAGGCAAACGTGGCGCCATCTAAAACAAGGGGAAGCTTTTATACCTCTGCCGCCACTACCCTGTCGCTTTATACAGACCGTGAACTGTATCATATCATGAAGAAAAGTGATTTTAATCTTATTGACATAGCAACAAAGAAAACAGCAATGTTTGTTATTCTGCCGGATGAAAAAACAACCTTTCATCCGGCAGCAACAATAATAGTATCTCAGCTTTATGAACAGCTTATTGAATATTCAGATGTTAAGCTCGGCACAGGCAGATTGCCACGCCGGGTTAATTTTATGCTTGAAGAATTCGGTAACTTTTCAACCATAAAGGACTTTGATACAAAGCTGACAGTAGGAGGTGGCAGAGGAATACGTTTTAACTTATTTGTACAGTCTTTAGAACAGCTTAAAATCAAGTATGAGGATAAGGTGGCAGAAACAATAAAGGGCAACTGCCAGACCTGGGTGTATCTGCTTGCGAACGAAAGAAATACAAAGGATGAAATTGTGCATAAGCTTGGCAGCTATACGACTTCAAGCTATTCATTATCATCCTCAAAGCACTCTAATGGCTCAGCAAGTATGCAGCTAATCAAGAGAGAGCTTTTGACGACGGAAGAAATCGGCAGGATTAAAAGGCCATATCAGCTTTTAATGGGGAACAGTGGGCAGAAGGTTTGTTTTGCCCCTGATTTGAGCAAGTATTCCTTAAATGCAATGCTCGGGCTTGGAAATGT
Source organism: Clostridia bacterium (assembly GCA_003246805.1). Taxonomy (GTDB): domain Bacteria; phylum Bacillota; class Clostridia; order Oscillospirales; family Ruminococcaceae; genus SZUA-444. The sequence goes on from QKDG01000192.1 coordinate 2,268, forward strand.
TAAGCACAATGAAAGCGTGAGAGAATTCCGTGAGAAAAACAGGGCCGTATATAACGATGTTTCACAGCCTGTTGTTATGGACGGTATATGGACACATATGGATAATTTTTGCGAAGAGCAATATAAAATTCACGAAGAAATGGATGGTATTTATGTTTAAGATTAAAAGATTAATTATTAATGCTTATATTATTTTTGTTTCAATTATTTGTTTTTCAATTTCTGCATCGGCTATAAGCAATTCAAAGCTTGCGACAGGAACAAGAAAGCTGATTGAGGATATTACAACCTGGCTCACAGTACTGGCTATCCCTGTTACTGTGGGCATTATTATTTACTGCTTTATCCGAAAGGGTGCCGCAGATGAGCAGGACCAGAAAATGTGGCAGAAAAGAATTGTCACATCCTTGGTTTGTGGTATCGGTGCAATACTGGCCGCATCACTAGTAAATGTTTTAACAGGTTACTTTATGTAATCAATATTAATTTTGAAGGAGAATGTAAAATGAAAGGTTTAATGAAAAAGGCTAAATCAATGGTTTTTGCAATAGGCTATAAGCTGTTGCAGACAAGGGAGAATATTCATGAGGGAAAAGCTGTTCTGCTAAATAATTCAGGCGAAGGCTTTATTGACACAGTTATCAAGATAATTATTGCAATTGTTATCGGTGGCATATTACTTGCTGGTTTGATACTGCTGATGAATGACACTGTTTTCCCGACATTAGAGCAAAAAGTAACTGATTTTTTTAATATGTAAAGGAGAAATGAATATGAAAGTTAATGCAACAATAAACAGCTTATGCAACCATAAAACTTTAAAAGCAACAGCACAGTTAACCTTTGACAACTGCTTTGTAGTAAAGGGCTTGAAGGTTTTCGAGGGGGAAAAGGGCTTGTATGTTGGTATGCCAAATGAAAGGCTACCAATCAGAGGTGAGCACGAAAAGTTTGAGTACAAGGATACTGCTTTCCCTATTACTAAGGAAGCAAGAGATTCTATTGTAAAAATAGTTCTTGATGCCTATGAGCTTGCTAAGGAAAAGGCAAAGGAGATTGATATCGGTAGTGAAGAAGACAGTGAGGAAGCGCAGATGTAAGGCAATTTGCCTTGCATCTGTTTTTTTGAGGGGGTGATTTTAAGTGGGAGTAATTGCAATTATTATTCTAGTTGCAATTTTAAATCTGGTTTTAATTTCTACGTTGCCTGCAATCGGGCAGAGCGTAGTAGGTTTATCATCGGATGCTTTTAATGTTGTCGGGTTTTTGGATAGCAAACTAAATACAAATTTAAGCTCAGGCTTATCATCTGTTATTACAAGTGTAGCTGTATCCTTGCTTTGCTTAGGGTTTTTAAAAAAAGGGTTTGAAACATATATCGCCTATACGGATGGTGACCCTGATTCAAATCCTTTGCAGCTGTTGACCTTGTTCTGCAAGGCTATTGCAATACTTTTTGGGTTTGACGCAATATATAACTGGATGACGGTCATAATTCAAAACATATGTGCGCAAGCCTTGTCAACTATCAGAATATCAACGAATACAGACTGGACAAGCTTTACAAATTCCTTTTTATGCGGAGATGACGGAGCTAATTTGCTTGGGGGGATATTGGCTTTGATTTTTGCTGTTCTCTATTTTATTACATATTTTAGTGTGATAAAAAGTGGTGTTGAAATATTTGTTTTAAAAATAGGTATGCCACTTGCCTGTATTGGCTTATTAAATGCTGATAAGGGTATTTTTAAAAACTATATGATGTCGTTCACAAAGGCGTTTGTCACTATACTTGTTAAAATAATTCTGTTGCAGATAGGTTTTAGTGTAATAACTGTTAGCTCAGCGAGTGGTGGGACAAATGGAGCTGATTTTTTTACTAACTGCTTTGGGCTTATTGTGGGCATTGCCTGCACTTCACTTTCCCTCAGCACGCCTAAGCTGCTTGCGGAATTTATGATACCATCCTCCGGCGGGGGGAATTTTTCAAGCAAGGCATATTATGCTATCAATATGCTAAGAAAAGTAAAGTAAAAGGGGTTTTGTTAATGAGCGAGATTGACAGCGTTACAAACTTGTTAATTGGTTTAACTGCAATCGGTTGCGCAGCAAGGATACTTATATTATTCATTAAAATGCAGATATCCGAGCCGGAAGAAATTAATGAGAGCAAAGGCAGAATTAAAAACGCAGCTGTTTTTTTAGCAATAGCACTTTCTGTTTTTTCTCTCAAATCAATACTTGTTGGATATTTTGGATAAAAGGGGGTTTTTATGAAGTCTAACAAATGCTATGTTCCGCTTGATATACAGCTTCACAGTGACTTTTTCTCAGGCTTTGGGAAAAAGGAGTTTTCAAGAGCAATAATAGGCATAATCGCAGGGCTGATAATTTCATTGATAATTAATATGTTTATTAATCAGACAATTGTTTTAATCGTAATGATAGCAGTTTTTATCTCAATCAGCTTTTCACTTAATGTTCGTGACAGGATAACAAATTTCTCTTTCATTGATGAGATAATCAACATTATTCGTGTGATGAAAATGCAAAAGTATTACCCGTATAAATACTTAGAAGAATTTGACTTAAACAGCAAATCATAGTTTTTTATAGCAAAGGAGTGCGGGGGCGACCACAAAGCCCCCGTTAATACTCCATTTTGCTCTATAAAAAAATAAGGAGGATGAAGTTTGCAGGCAATTATAGATAACAGAAAATACAATACGGATACCGCAGAACTAATTTTTTCAGAAAAACGTAATGATTATATTATTTTCAATCTTTATTGCAATACTAAAAAGGCTTTTTTTGCTCACATTATTGAATCCACGGAAACTGACGAGGTTATAAGCGAGAAAATTATAAAGCTTAGCAAGCAGGAGGCAATCAGCTGCCTTATAAGAAACAACGCAGTCGAGGAATATGAAAAGCTGTTTGGCGAAATCCCGGAGGCTGAGGGTGAGGACTTTATCACATCTGCTAATCCAGTTTTAAATGCTGATATTTTAATTGTTGAACCTGAGGAAGTTGCCGTTGTTAAATCAACAGAAGAAAAAATTGAAATCAAAAAGAAACCAAAAGCAAATATTTTAATGTCA
>QKDG01000016.1 GCA_003246805.1 Clostridia bacterium
GGGCTGGCACGAAGTGATTATAATAAAGTAGCTCATGATGATTTCGGGGAATATAAGGATGTTTCGGCAATTAAAAATCTATATACAAAAGCATTGTCATCACAGCTGCCTGATGATTTGAAAGGAGTATGTGCGGTATTCAAAACGCCTTCAAACAGGATATCGCATATAATAAATGAATCAGTTGGTGACAAAATTGATGCTTATGGCGAGAGAATAGTGTTCAGCATTTCAGCTGACGGCAAAAAAGCATCAGCATATAACGAAAGCATTGGCTATATACCCTATGAAATGCTTGTTATACTTGGTTGTAAAATATTTTTCAGCGAGGGGAAGGATGTCTCTTTGCCATACAGCTTCCCACTAATTGCTGATGACATTGCAAAGCAATACAACAAAACGGTATACAGATATTACAATTGCAGCTTTGATGGCAGCGATGAGCAGGCAAGAAAAAAAGCAAGTGATAGCAGCTTTGTAAACGATGGAGCAATACTGGCGATACTGATAATCAGATATCTTTTAAAGAATGAAATAAGCTTGTTTAAGGCTATTCAGGATATTCCCAGATTTTATTATACAAGCAGGTATATTTCTGTTGAAAACCCATCAAAGGCGCTAAAAAATATCTCAACACAAAAGGCGGGGTTGGGTGAGGGTGTTGCCCTGAATGAAAATAAAAGCAGAGTTCTGATTAGGCCGATAAAATCAGGAAAAGGAGTAAGAATATTTGTTGAAAGCTTTAAAAGTGAGACCGCTGTTGAGCTTTGCGACAAGTTTGAAAAGCTTTTAAAAGATAAAAATCAATAGCTCTTCAAATATATGGAAGCAATTTGTATTGACATTTGTTATCTTTTAATATACAATTGATATGAATATGTGTTCGGGTAAGATTAATTTATATTAATTAAAAAGTGAATTATTACGGAGTTTTTACAAGTTACTATTCAAATCCCTGAAGAACCGTTTTCTTCAGGATACATACTGCTGAATATACTAAAAAACAGGCTGATACTTTAGGTGATAGTTATTTACTATACGCCTTTTAAAAGTGTGCTGTTAATTTAACAAACAGCCTTTATTATCTATAATTATTATTCAGCGTAAATACAATTTAGGAGAATTCGATGAGTAAAGAAAATTTAACAAATACTTCTGCAAAAGAAAAGGCGGACAATACTTCTTCAACTACTGTAAAAAAGAATGTAAGATATCGCCCAAAAACAAAAAAGACCGACAGCGTAAAGGAACAGAAAACCGAGGCTGTAACTACTAACCAGAACGAGCCAAAACCACGTCAGCCAAAAAAAACACAGCAGCAAAGAAAGACACCAATAAAAATTATTCCTCTTGGCGGATTGAACGAGATAGGAAAGAACTTTACCTGCTTTGAGTGTTCAAACGATATTTTTATTGTTGACTGTGGCCTTGCCTTCCCTGATTCTGAAATGCCGGGCGTTGATATTGTTATCCCTGATTTTACCTATGTTGAAAAAAACAAGGATAAAATACGTGGAATAATTATAACTCACGGGCATGAGGACCATATCGGTGGGATACCATATTTGTTAAAAAAGGTTAATGTTCCAATATACGGAACGAAGCTGTCAATAGGTTTGGTTGAAGGAAAGCTTAAAGAGCACGGGCTTTTAAACTCAGCAAAGCTGAATATTATTGTGCCAAGGCAGACCGTAAAAATGGGCTGTATGGCTGTTGAGTTCATAAGGGTAAATCACTCAATCCCTGATGCAGTGGGGCTTGCAATACATTCCCCGGCAGGAGTAGTAATCCATACTGGTGACTTTAAGGTTGACTACACACCTATTGAGGGTGGAATTATCGACCTTGCAAGGTTTTCAGAGCTTGGGAACAAGGGCGTTCTTGCACTTATGTCCGATTCAACAAACTCTGAAAGAAAAGGATTTGCAACAAGCGAGAGCAAGGTGGGCGAATCCTTTGCGAGATTGTTCTTGCAGGCTGAGGGCAAGCGAATAATTATTGCTACCTTTGCATCAAACATCCACAGGGTTCAGCAGATTATTGACAATGCGGTTCATTTTAAACGCAAGGTAGCTATTTTTGGAAGAAGCATGATAAATGTAATGGGAAAAGCAGTTGAGCTAGGGTATTTAAAAGTCCCTGACGGGGTTATTATTGATATCGACAATATGAATTCATACCCTTCTGAGCAGATTGTTCTTATTACAACAGGCAGCCAGGGTGAGCCTATGTCGGCCCTGACGAGAATGGCAATGAATGACCATAGAAAAGTAACAATAACTTCACACGATTTTATAATAATTTCTGCTACTCCTATACCAGGCAACGAAAAGCTTGTTACAAGAGTAGTAAATGAGCTTATGAAGTCTGGTGCCCATGTAATTTATGAAAGTATGTATGACGTTCATGTTTCAGGGCATGCGTGCCAGGAAGAGCAGAAGCTTTTATTATCACTTGTAAAACCAAAGTTTTTTATTCCCGTTCATGGTGAGTATAAGCATTTAAAACGCCATGCAATGACAGCACAGGAAATGGGAGTTCCTGAGGAAAATATTGTGATAGGCTCAATAGGCAATGTGATTGAAATGGACGGCGTAGAAATCAAGGTGACTTCGCAGGTTCCTGCCGGCAGAGTTCTGGTTGACGGGCTTGGCGTAGGCGATGTTGGTGCTATTGTTCTTCGTGACAGAAAGCATCTTGCACAGGATGGGCTTATTATTGTTGTCGCTACCATTGAGGGCGAAAGCAAAACGGTTCTTGCCGGGCCTGATGTTGTTTCACGTGGGTTTGTATATGTTCGTGAAAGCGAGGCTTTGATTGAGCAGGCTAAAAAGATAATGTCGTCAACCTTACAGAGCTGTTTGGACAATGATATTCGCGAATGGAACACTATCAAAACAAAAATGAAAGATGCGATGTCTGATTTCATTTATTCAAAAACAAAGCGTTCCCCGATGATTCTCCCCATAATAATGGAAATATAATTTTCGCAGCGGGGAAACCCGCTGCTACATAAGCTTTAAGGCAGTTTATTTAACAACAGGTGGTGAAAAAATGAAGGGTAAAAAAGGTACATTATTCAGCATTGCTCTCTTTTTGGTTATTATTTGTGCTATTGTTTCATCTTTAATTATCATTAATCCTGAGGATTTCACGAGCTTTATTCTTTTGGTAATAGCGGGTGTATCTTCAATAACGATTATTATTCAGCTATTGTTTTATTTAAAGAACAACCATAGGTACATATTGGAAATGAATAAGGGGATTATAAAGACTCAAAAGGAATCCTTATATTATTTTCCTGCTCCTGCCATAATAATGGACGAAAAGAATTATATTGTGTGGTATAACAGATTTTTTGAAGAGAGGGTTTTCTCACATAAGGAAACCTATGGCAAAAGGCTGAATGAAATAATTGAAATTGACGTGAATAAAATATACACAAAAAGCGGAACAGTTATAAAGCATGACGGAAGATATTATCGTGTTCTTGCAAGCCATTGTGATAATAACAACCATAATAGCCTGTCAATGGTTTATTTTGAGGATATTTCGCAGTTTAAGGCCCTTGAAAGCGAGCATTACAATTCCCACCCTGTTGTTATTATTTTAATGATTGATAATTATGACGAGCTTTTGCAGGATGTAAAGGACAGCAGCAAAACCCAGGCACTTATAAGGCTTGAAAAACTTCTTGAAGGTTTTATGGAAAACACGACAGGTATAATCAGAAGAATTGCAAATGATAAATATTTTATTATTATAGAAGAAAGACATTTAAAGGAAATCATATTAAAACGATTCGATATTCTTGACAAAGCAAGGGAAATAATGATAAACGACAGATTTGGGCTGACTTTGTCAATAGGAGTTGGCCGTGGCGGCGAAACAATATCAGAAAGCGAGGCTTTTGCGAAGCAGGCGCTTGATATGTGCCTTGGCCGTGGCGGTGACCAATGTGCTGTAAAAACTACTGGAGGGTTTGAATTCTTTGGTGGCGTATCAAAAGGCATAGAAAAGCAGACAAAGGTAAAAACAAGAATAATTGCAACCGCACTGGCAGAGCTTGTTGACGCTAATGACAGAATTTTTGTAATGGGGCATAAGTTTGGTGACCTTGACAGTATCGGGGCTGCCATTGGTTTGTGTGGTGCTGTCAGAAAAATGGGCAAGGTATCCCACGTTGTGGTTGACCCAAACAAGAATCTTGCCAAAAAGCTGATAAAGTATATAAGCAACAGCGATTCACCAGATATGTTTATAAAGCCTGAGGAAGCTTTGTTGCAGGTTAACGAAAAAACATTGCTGATAATTGTTGATACACACAACCCCGATTTTGTAGACAGCAAGGAGCTTTATGAAAAAGTTCCACATATAGTTGTAATAGACCACCACAGGAAAATGGTGAACTTTATAAGCCATGCTGTGATTTTCCACATCTGCATCAGAAATGGTGGCAGAGCTTATTCAGTATTTTGGCGAAAGATGCAAGATTTCTGCCCCTCAGGCAGAGGCTTTGCTTGCAGGAATTATGCTTGATACAAAGAATTTTGTAATGAGAACAGGGGTAAGGACCTTTGAGGCGGCAGCTTTTTTAAGAAAGCTTGGTGCTGATACCGTTGCGGTCAGGCATCTGTTTTCCAGCTCGATAGAAACTTATCAGCAAAAAAGCAGGCTTGTTGCCGATGCCGAAATATATAACAACTGTGCTATTGCCATAAGCGATGTAAAAACTGAGGAAATGAGGATGGCTGCTCCACAAGCAGCTGATGAGCTTCTCGGGATAAGCGGAGTATCTGCCTCGTTTGTAATATTTGATATAAACGGAACAATAAATATATCTGCCAGAAGCCTTGGTGGCTTTAATGTTCAGGTTGTTCTTGAAAAACTTGGGGGAGGCGGGCACCAGACAATGGCCGGTGTTCAGCTTGAGGGATATTCAATAGAAGATGCAAAGCAAAGCTTGCTTGAAGTAATAGATGAATATATCTTGAATTCATCAAAAAGTTAATTTGTAATGGAGGATTAATAATGAAAGTTATTTTGTTGAAAGACGTTAAAGGTTCAGGCAAAGAGGGCGAAATTTTAAACGTGGCTGACGGATATGCAAGGAATTTCCTTGTGGCAAAAGGGCTTGCTGTTGAGGCAACAACAAAAAATCTGAACGACCTTAAAGGTAAAAAAGAATCAGAACAGCACAAAATTGATGTAGAAAAGGAAAAGGCTAATCATATTGCTTCTATATTAAATAATAAGGAAGTTGTTGCTAAGGCAAAGGCAGGGACAGGCGGAAGATTGTTTGGCGCTATTACAACTGCTGCAATTGCTGACTTGATTGATGCACAATATGGCTGCAAGGTTGATAAAAAGAAGATTTCGTTAAGCAGCGAGCTTAAAGCTTTTGGTGATTTTAATGCTGAAATCAAGCTTGGCTATGGTATAGGCTGCAATATAAAAATCAAAGTAATTGAAGAATAAAACCAACAGCTTATTCCGTTTAATCAGGAATAGGCTTTGTTGATGAATATAAAATATTTAGCTGGAGAATAAATATGAACATTTCAAACACTGTTGAAAATTTTATAGGCAGGGATTTGCCATACAGCCTTGAAGCAGAGCAGACTGTTCTCGGGGCTTTATTGCTTGACCCTTCTGTTCTGTCAACGGTTATGGATTATTTAAAGCCGGAATATTTTTATCGTGAGCAGCACAGAGAAATCTTCTCGCTTATTGTGAGAATGTTCGGAAACGGCCAGCATGCAGATATTATAACTGTAATGAACGAAGCAGTAGCAATGGGTATATTTGAAACAGCGGCCATGGCAAAAACCTATCTTAAAGGAATAATGGAGAGCGTTCCCTCAGTTTCGAACATAGAAAGCTATTGTAAAATTGTTGAGGACAAGTATTATATCCGCGCGTTGATAACTGCTTCAAGGGATATAATGGATATGGCTTATGACGGCTCGGTTGATTCAAAAACAATGCTTGACAGTGCCGAACAAAAGATTTATGACATTAGGCAGGGTAACGATACGAAGGGGCTTTCCAAAATCGATGAGGTAGTTGTTGAGGTTTATGACAGATTGCAGAAGATAACAGGGCCTGAAAAAGACAAGTATGTAGGGGCAAAATCAGGCTTTACTGAGCTTGATGCAATTACAACAGGGCTTAATGA
>QKDG01000101.1 GCA_003246805.1 Clostridia bacterium
AATAAATATATGAGCTTTTATGCAGTGGCAGCAAGCTACATAATTGTAGGGTATGATGTTGTTTTTAAGGCTTTTAAAAATATTTTAAAAGGCAAGGCTCTTGATGAATCCTTTTTGATGACTATTGCAACTATCGGTGCATTTTATATAGGGCAGTATACTGAGGGTGTTGCAGTTATGCTGTTTTATCAGATTGGCGAGTATTTTCAGCATCTTGCAGTTAAACGTTCAAGGAACTCAATTGCCAGGCTTATGGATATCCGCCCCGACTATGCAAATCTGAAAACAGGAAATACAATAACAAAGGTTCACCCTGATGAAGTTAATACAGGAGATGTAATCGTTGTAAAGGCGGGTGAAAGAATCCCACTCGACGGTGTGATTTTAAATGGCGTATCCACACTTGATACCTCTGCACTGACGGGGGAATCAATCCCACGTGTTGTAAAGCCTGATGATGAGGTGCTTAGTGGAAGTATTAATATTCAGGGAATGATTGAAGTAATCGCAACAAAGGAATATTCAAATTCAACCGTTGCTAAAATTCTCGATTTAGTTGAAAACGCAAGCGAAAAGAAAGCTAAAACTGAGGCTTTCATTACAAGGTTTGCAAAGGTATATACACCGATAGTGGTAGCTGTTGCTGCTGTTATTGCAGTGTTTCCACCCTTGATAATTCCTTCACAGATTTTTTCTGACTGGCTTTACAGGGCACTAATATTCCTGGTTGTTTCTTGCCCTTGTGCTTTGGTTATTTCTGTTCCTCTCGGTTTTTTTGGTGGAATCGGAGGGGCTTCACGCAGGGGAATTCTCATCAAAGGGGCGAATTCACTTGAAAACCTCAGCAAAATCGGCACAATTGCTTTTGATAAAACCGGAACGCTGACAAATGGTAAGTTCACAGTTTCAAAAGTTGTCGCAACAGGAACAGATGAAGATAAGCTTTTAGAAACAATAGCTGAAATTGAAGGGTATTCAAACCACCCTGTTTCAAGAGCAATTATAGAATATTACAACAAGCCTCTTGATAAAAATTCTGTATCTGAGTTAAAGGAATATATGGGAGAAGGCATAGTAGCAAAGCATAACGGCGATAAGGTTATTATCGGGAACAAGAAGTTGTTTTTAAATAACAAGCTCGCTGTGCCTGAGGTTGATTCCCCCGGAACCATTATTCATACTGCAATCAATAATAGATACGCTGGTTATATCGTTGTTTCTGATGAAATCAAGCCTGGTGTAAGGCAGGCAATAAAGTCCTTAAAGCAACTTAGTATTTCAGATATTGCTATGCTTACTGGGGATAAAAAACAGGTGGCTGATATTGTTTCAAATACTCTCGGTATAAAAAACGTTTTTTCTGAGCTTCTGCCACAGGATAAGGTCACAGTAATTGAAGAGCTTTTAGCAAAAAAACGTGCAGATTCGACAGTTGCATTTGTCGGTGACGGAATAAATGATGCGCCTGTTATTACAAGGGCAGATGTTGGTATCGCTATGGGGGGGGTAGGTTCAGACAGTGCCATTGAGGCAGCCGATGTTGTTTTAATGACAGATGAGCTTGGCAAAATCCCGTTAGCTATTAAAATTGCAAGAAAAACCATCAGAATAATCAAGCAAAACATCTTCTTTGCCCTGTTTGTTAAATTCTTGGTTTTATTGCTTGCTGTTTTAGGAATGTCAACAATGTGGATGGCTGTTTTTGCCGATGTTGGTGTATCGCTTATTGCAATAATGAATGCACTACGTGCCTTGAATTCAGGTAAATAGCTTTTCTCAAAAATATCATAAAACAGATTTAATCTCAAAAATGCAATTGTTGATTAATTTTTTAACATAACGAATCGCCCACTTAAAGCTTTTTAAGTGGGCGATTTTTTAGTATTTTCCGTTCAGGCTTTTAACATAGCTCTGCATTTCTTCAAACGACATAACATCCTTTTGTATTATCTTCTGCTGAATATCTGCCGGCAAAGAGTGAAAATACTCATAACTTGAAATGTCTTGGTCTAAAAGGTCAGAGATGCCCAGCTGGTAACTTCCCTCTCTCATATTATTCACCTGCTTTTTTAATTTTCAATATTATTTTGTGTGGTTTTTATTCTTTTATAGCAGTAAATTTCATAGATATATTAATGAGAATATTTTAAAGGAGTATTTATGAGAGAATTTTCATATAATAGACAAAAAGCAATTGAATATGCTGATAACTGGGCTTTTTCAAGGAATCCAAGATATTTTGATTTTGAAAATTTTGGCGGTGATTGCACCAATTTCATATCACAATGCTTGTTCGCGGGGACAGGTATTATGAATTATACACGCACTTTTGGCTGGTATTATAACAGCTCGTATGACAGGTCACCATCCTGGACCGGTGTTGAGTTTTTTTATAATTTTTTGATGCGTAACAAATCTGTGGGGCCTTTTGGTTTTGAAACAGAAATAAGCAATATTGAACCAGGCGATATAATTCAGCTTGGGGGAACAAGCAATTTTTATCATTCCCTGCTTGTTATGCAGATTAACGGCGAGCCGAACATCAACAATATTCTTGTAACAACTCATACATATGATGCCAATTTTCGCCCTTTAAATACATATATTTTTGAACGTGCAAGGTTCTTGCATATTTCAGGTTATCGTAATTATTAATGATAGGAGGATTTTTATGCATAATCATTTCCCTTTTATTCTTCCTCAGCTTCCATACAGCATAAATTCTCTTGAACCTTATATTGATGAAGAAACAGTATATATCCACCATTTTATGCACGAAAAAAAATATATCGATACATTAAATTCACTAATAGAGCCTTATCCGCAATTTTATTTATGGACACTTGAAAAACTGATAAGAGATACAAAATGCTTGCCCTCACAAATCCAGCAGGATGTAAGAAATAACGCAGGCGGTGTATATAATCATTATTTGTATTTTAATTCTTTAACCGATAAGCTATCACAGCCCAATGGCAAACTGCTGGCTGAAATTAATAATCAATTTGGTTCTTTATACAATTTAAAGGAACAACTGAAAGCTTCCGCCACCTCCTTATTCGGCTCAGGATACGCTGTGCTTGCAAAAAACAAAAAAGGCAAGCTCTCAATAAGGCAATGTGCAAATCAGGATACTGTTCTGGGTTGTAATCTTATGCCTGTTCTTATAATTGATATGTGGGAACATTCATATTATCTTAAATATCAAAACCAGCGTAATGAATATTTTGACAACTGGTTTAAGGTTATTAACTGGGATGTGGTTGAAAACATATATAATATGTATAATTTTACATAGAAGTAGCTAAAAGCTATAAAAAAATAATATAACTATCATTTATAGCAAAGATTTCGGTGTTTACGACAACTGAGCCGAAAGTTTGCTATATTTTTGTATTAAAAAAGAATTATTGAGTTTTAACTTGACATAATAAATTTCAATGTGAGTTGATTTTTTTATGAATTTTTTATTAAAGATACTCCTATATGTTGATTTTCACGCCTTGTTTTGATATAATAATTAAGCGCCATTATTTTTGTATTGGGATATAGCCAAGCGGTAAGGCAACGGACTTTGACTCCGTCATCCCGATGGTTCGAATCCATCTATCCCAACCAATAAAACGCCTGAAGAAATTATCTTCAGGCGTTTTATTATTTTATGAAATAAGTTTTCAATAAATACGTTCTGGCAGTAAAACATGCAATATAACAGAAATCATTATCGCCAGCATCTGCGGCAACGGCAGCTATAAGCGCAGCCTCTGCATCCCCTGCAACTACGAAAGCTCCTGCAACTACTCATAGAACAATACATAATACCCCTCCTTTCGTTAGGATATGTATTCTATGAGAAATCATTTGTACTATTATTATATTAACATCTGCCAATTTTGTGATAAAAAAAATTCATTTGCTTTGCCGTATAATATTATCAGTGCTTATTCTGTTATTTGAGATGGCTGTTTTCCTTTTTTTATCTGATTTGCAAATAAATCTATATTTTTTATTCTTTTATCTGTGTTAAGGCTGACATATATACTAAATCCCTTTTCGCCATCCGAGCCATATTCAATTATTCCCCCAAGCTCGTTGACTCTGTTTTCCATACCAGACAAACCGTAGTTCTTTTTAATCTCTTTGCAGCCTATTCCATCGTCGATTATCAAAAGCTCTGTTTTTTCTGCATAATATCGTAAGAATATATTTATTTTTGATGCTTTTCCATGCTTTATTGAATTTGTCATAGCTTCCTGACAAATCCTGAAAATAGCCTCAGTCTGTGCTGTGTCAAGCTCATACATATTCCCCTGTGAAACTAATTCAAGCTCTATCCCAGGATTTTTAAGGCTGCTTATTGCTTTTGTAAGTGAAGTCTGATTAAGATGCTTTGCGTCACCCTGCATTGAGTTTTT
>QKDG01000198.1 GCA_003246805.1 Clostridia bacterium
GCTGCCGCCTGGTATTACAGGGCTATTCTTGAATGGTTTTTAGGGATTAAGATAAACAACAATGCCATAACCTTTGAGCCTTATCTGCCTGATAAATGGGAAGAATACGAAATTGAAATTGAATATTTTGATACCAATTTTCATATTATTGTTAAACGAGGCCAGAAAAATGGAATGTTTGATAATGATAGAGAGTTTGATTCAATAAGCCTTGACGGTAAAAACCACGAAATCAGAATAGTAATAGAAAAACAATAATAGCAAACACCTGTGGATAATTCCACAGGTGTTTTTGTTTTATAAAAGACTAAAATATCTTTTTGCAGGAACCCCGAAAAAAGCAGTAATTGAATTATGGATAAACAGCAGAAATTTTCTGCCTTAAAACAGATTCAGATACGCTTCCGATATTCGAGCTTTTCCTTGTTTACAACAATTGTTCTAGGGATAGAGGTTACGGCATAAGCATTAGAAACACTTTCGTCTATATCAAAATAAACAGGGAAGGTGTAACCATTTGAACTAATGAATGCCTGTGCGCTGTTTTTTGTTTCGCGGGAACCGTCTGTCATATCAATCATCATGAAAATAACGTTGTTGCCCAAATCATTGTAAACAGTCTGGAACTCAGGCATTTCAGATTTACAGGGCGGGCACCAGCTTGCCCAAAAGTTCAACACAACTGGTTTTCCGATAAAATCAGAAAGCTTTACTTTATTTCCGTTTGAATCATAAACAGTAAAATCGGGTGCCTTTGTTTTACCTGCGTTTGTGTCTTTTGATGTTTCATCAGAAGAAGTAGTTGTTGTCGCCGGCTTTGTTGTTGTATCAGCAACTGAAGAAGTCGTGGTTTTATCTGTTGTAGTGACGTTATTTTCTTCTGATGTTTCCTGATTAATTATTTCGTCGGGTTCGCTGCTTGTGGTTTCTTCAATTAATGAGTCAATGCTCGTATCGTCTGCAATATAGCTGTCATCGGGCAAGGCGTTATTGCTGAGCAAATTGTAAGCAAGCCCTGACAAACCAAAAAACACAACAAAACTGACTGCAAAAATAATTGTTTTAGTTTTTAAATTCATAAATCCTCCTCAATAAGTTAAAAATGAAAGAAAATAGTTAAGGTACCCCGTCATCATTAAGATTCCAATAACAATCAGGAATACTCCACTGATGGCATTAATAATTTTGTAATTTCGCTTGATAAAATCAAAGGTGCTTTTTAGCCTGTCGATAATAACAGCACTGGCAACAAAGGGAATTCCAAGCCCGAGCGAATACATCAATAGCATAATAACGCCTTTAACAGCTGAGCCCTGCTGAGAAGCAAGCGCAAGTGCTGAGCCTAAAAAAGCACCAACACATGGGGTCCAGCTTATTGAAAATACCAGCCCGAAAATGAAAGATGAAATAAATCCGTTATTCCTTAAAGCTGTATTTCTATTACTATCGTGCTTGATGCTCAGGAAACTGAGCTTAAAAATGCCTAAAAAGCTTAATCCAAAAAAGATTACAATAAGCCCTGCGACAATATTTACTATTTCAGAATAATCAAAAAGAAATCTTCCGATTGTTCCTGCAAAAGCGCCTAAAATAATAAACACAGTAGTAAATCCAAGAACAAAGCCCAGTGAGTTTACAATTGTTTTGCTTTTTCTGCCGTCATCAGTAGCGAAATAAGAAATATAAATAGGAAGCATAGGTAATAAGCAAGGCGAAATAAAGGTAATAACACCTTCAAGAAAAGCGAGAAGATATTGCATATAGTACTCCTTTTATTTTTAATATAGTATAACCGGATTTTTGGATAATTACAGTGATTAAATTACAAAAAACTGTTTTTAGCAATAAAAATTCAGCAGCCCCATAAAAGCTGCTGATTACAGTTTAATTAAAAATTAAAGTGCGTTTTTTCGGGGGCTTTGCGGTCGCCCCCGCACCCTTTCGCACAAAAAACAAAATTTTTCGACATTATAAAAGCCCGCAAAAAAATGCGGGCTTTTTGAATAGGCAATTTTTTAGAGTGCCATTTGGCACCCCCAGCAGGAATCGAACCTGCACTTAGCCCTTAGGAGGGGCTCGTAATATCCATTTTACTATGAGGGCAAATATTTATTTAATAATACACAAGATTTAAACGGTTTTATTATTATAACAAAATCTACAAGATATTGCAAGTGATTTTGATATTTTTTTATTTAATTTTATAATTGTTGACTTATATGTATTATATGTTAAAATAAAATAAAAAAGGGTGATTAATATGATTAAAAATGGTATTGAGTGTATCTGGACCGATAAGAAAAGGACGTTTTTAGGGCTGCCGCTATCTTTTACAAGGTATTTTATCACTAAAGAGAAGTTTATAAGGCGTCGCGGGTTTTTTAATATTATTGAGGATGAGTTTGAGCTTTATAAGGTAATTGATAAAAAATTAAAGCTTTCTTTCGGGCAAAGAATAGTAAACTGCGGTTCAATAATTGCGAATGTGAAAGATGTTGACACACCTGAAATTGAGATTAAATCAGTAAAAAATGTAAGAAAAGTAATGCAGATTTTTGAGGAGAACATTAATATCCAGCGTGACAGATATAATATTCGTGGCCGTGATATGGTAGGTGCTGGTTCTGACAACGATGAGAATTAGTCTCTATAAAACCTTTGAAAGGTAGTATTAATGAATAAATTTTCAAAAGAATATTTTTTGTCGCTTCAAAGCTCATGGGAATTTTTAAAATCAACAAATTTACCTGTTTTTATTTATGGTATGGGTGACGGAGCTTTAAAAATATTGAAGGTTTTTGATGAATATAAAATAGCCTGTTCGGGTTTTTTCGCAAGTGACGAGTTTGTTCGGGGCCATTGTTTTGAAGGGCACAAGGTACACAAGCTTTCAGAAATTGAAGAGTGCGTTGATGAATTTGTTATTGTTCTTGCCTTTGCATGCGGATACGAAAGCTTGCTTGCAAGGGTTCAGGATATTGCAAAAAAGCATATCCTTATTGCCCCCGATGTACCTGTTATTGGTGGCGGGCTTTTTACAAAGGATTATTTCTGCGATAATTTTAGCAAGATTGAACAGGTTTATAGTATCCTTGCAGATGACATCTCAAAACAGGTATATATAAACACTATCGCATATAAAATAACAGGAAACATAGATTTTATATGCGATATTTCAACTACCCCTAATGAGGCATACAATAATATTATAAGGCCTGGAATTGAAGAAGTTTTTTTAGACCTTGGTGCGTATAACGGTGATACTGTTCTTGAATTTATAGAGCATACAAAAGGCTGTTATAAGCAAATAATAGCGCTTGAGCCTGATAAGAGGAATTTTAGGAAATTGAATGAGAATACAATCGGGCTTTCAAACATTACTTCTATGAATGTTGCCGGGTGGATAAAGGATGAGACGCTGATTTTTTCAAACTCTACGGGAAGACAATCAATGATAGCAAAAAAAGGGGTAGAAATCAGCGCACGTTCGGTTGACAGTATTTTGAATGGCAAAAAAGCTACATTTATTAAATACGATGTCGAGGGTGCCGAGAATGAGGCTATAAGAGGAAGCATCAACACAATTGAAAGCTTTAAGCCAAAAATTAAGGTTGCGCTTTATCACAGAAACGAGGATATATTCAGCCTGCCCTTGCTTGTTAATGAGATTAATTCTGATTATAAGCTGTATATAAGAAAGTTCCCCTATATACCCGCGTGGGAGGTTAATATGTTTTGCATATAGCTTTTACATGCAAAACTTAATTATAAATATAAGGAAGTTGTAAAATGATAATCGATTTTCACGTACATGCTTTTGATGACAGTATTGCACAACGGGCAATGGAAAAGCTTGAGAATACTATAAATAACAAGGCTTATACTGATGGTACAATTAATGACACTATAAAGCATTTTGATGAGTGGGGCGTTGATAAAGGTGTGCTTTTGCCTATTGCAACAAAACCATCTCAGCAGAATACTATCAACAACTGGGCAAAATCACAGGAAAGCGACAGAATTATCCCGTTTGGGAGCGTTCATCCTGATGCTGATGACGTTTTTGAAGAGCTTGACAGAATTAAAGCACTTGGTCTTAAAGGAATAAAGCTTCACCCTGATTATCAGGGCTTTATTATTGATGATAAAAAGATGATTCCTGTATATGAAAAATGTGCGCAGCTTGGATTACCTGTTATCTTTCATGGTGGTGTTGATGCTTTATCGCCCGATAAAATTCACGCAATGCCGGAAAATACGGCAAGGGCTTTTAACGCTGTTCCTGAGATGACTATGATTATAGGGCATCTTGGCGGTATGCTTTGTTGGGATGATGTTGAGAAATATCTTGTCGGGCAAAAAGGCAATTTGTATTTTGATACGGCATATATAGCTGGCTATTGCAAAAAAGAACAGCTTGAAAGAATTATAAAAAATCACGGAGCAGACAGAATTCTGTTTGCAAGTGATTGCCCGTGGCACACCTCAAAAACCGAGATTGACTTTATAAATTCTATTGATATTGGCAGAGAAGAAAAGGATATGATTTTCTATAAAAACGCAGTTAGAATTTTAGGCTTATAAGGAGATTTAAAATGAACAACTGGATAGACAAAACTATTTTTTATCATATATATCCGCTTGGGCTGTGTGGTGCACCACGGGAGAATACT
>QKDG01000157.1 GCA_003246805.1 Clostridia bacterium
AAATTAATCACCAGCTTTCATTGCAAAGCAAGAGATTGATGTGGATATCTTTGCTGTCACCAAACAGATATAACGAAACCATAAAAGAACATAAGAATATCATGGATTCAATATTAAGCTGCGACCTTGATAAAGCAAAGCAGGCAATACATCAGCATATATTAAACACCAAGGTCAATTATGAGCAAATATTGAACAATTCTCAATGGGATAAAATTGCACATGAAATTAAATGCATTAAGGGAAACATAATAATTTAATTATTCAGATAGCTTTTTAATGTTAATGACAAATACATTAAAAAGCTATTTCAAAATATGGATAAATATATTTTTTAACGTGTATAAATAGTGCTGGTAAAATGATATTTTAAGGAGATTTAGTATGAATAAAGTGTTTAATATAGAAAATCGGTTCATGAATTTTTTGAATTTCTTTGGGAAATTGACAGTCCTGAACATTCTCTGGTTAATTTGCTGCTTGCCAGTTATTACTATTGGTGCATCTACATCAGCAATGTATTCAGTAATGTATAAAGTTGTAAAGGATACAGACCTATTTCTTATTAAAGATTTTTTTGTAAGTTTTAAAAAGAATTTTATTCAAAGTACTGTGCTTTGGATAATATTATTTGCAATGGGGATTATCTTTAGCTTTGATTTACGATATGCATTGAGTGGTGAAGGGACTATAAGAAATTTCTTTATTTTCGTAGGTGTAATCGGTTTAGCAATAACACTGGTATTATTTATGTATACCTTTGCGCTTCAGGCACGATTTGATAATAAAATTATAACCTACATTAAAAACTCTTTTTTGATTTTAGTGTTTTGTCCAATTAAATCTATAATGTTAGTAGTTGTATGGATAGGCCCATTTATTCTCACATATAATAGCTATTTAGTTTTAAGGTATACTGGTTTTATTTGGTTTGTATTTGGTTTTGCACTTCAATTTTATTTTGCTTGCAGGATTCTTCTATCAGCCTTTAAAAAAGTATCAGCTGAAGAAAATCAACAAAGCTATCAAGATAAATTGCCAGAAAATTATGAAGAGGAAGAAGATTAAAATTTTATAAAGACAGGGTGATAAAATGAAAAAAAATGTAATTATTTTTCATACTGATCAACAAAGATATGACAGTCTTTGTTGCAATGGAAACAAATATGCAAAGACACCAAACATTGATGCTTTGGCAGAAGATGGTTGCCGATTTACAAGGCATATAGCAGCAAATCCAACCTGCATGCCTTCCAGAGCAAGCTTGTTGACAGGGTTATATCCTTCAGGACACGGCATTACATCAAATGGTATTCCTTTATGGCGAAGAGATTCACAAAACCCAGTTATCGGTGATATGCTGGGAATTAAGATTGAAGATAAGATTCCAACTTTGGCAGATATGCTTCTCGAAAATGGTTATAGTACTTCATTGTTTGGCAAGTTACATTTATCTCCTCATGGTTCTGATAAGGTATATGGCTATGCTGAAAGCAATGATCTTTGGAATCAAGAAAATCCAATTGATGAATCAAAAAATTTTTATGGCTTTCAAACCAAGAAAATGATAATGGGGCACGGAGAAGCACCGTGTGCTTATAATGGTGGCCATTATGGAAGATGGCTTGCAGAAAAATATCCTGATATAAAAGAATTATTGAACAACAAAGAAAAAATACAGCCAGGAAGTATTGACGATATTTACCTTTCACGAATACCATCAAAGTATCACAATAGTATGTGGCTTGCTGATGAAGTTGTAAATTATCTTGAAGAAACAAAAAATTCCGACAAACCAGAATTTATGTTTGTAGGGTTTCCTGACCCTCATCATCCGTTTACACCCCCCGAAGATATCGCTAACGAGTTTTTAGATATTCCACTGCCTGAATTTGCCTCAGCAAATGACATTGTTGGTGAAAAATCATCTACTTCTCAAAAGGTTATGCAAATGTACACATATTCAAAAGAAGATTGTAACAAAGCATATCGATATACGATGGCATCTGTTTACTTGATTGATAAAGCAATTGGTCAAATAGTTAAATATTTAAAAGATAACAATTTGTATGACGATACGATTATTATTTTCACATCTGACCACGGGGATTTTCTAGGCGATTTTGATATGCTTAGAAAAGCGGATGTAGCTTTCAAAAACCTTGTTAATGTTCCGTTTATTATTAAGGCAACAAAAGGTACAAAGCTACCAGACTCAACTGATATACCTATGAGTAACGCTGATGTTGTTCCAACTGTTTTAAAAATGCTTGATATTAAACCTGCTGAGTACATTCATGGAATTGACATTTTTTCCGAAAAAGCTAAAGAAAACATGCCAATGGTAACTTGTGGGAGCTTAATTGGGATTGAACGTAACATTTCAATGTTTGATGATACGTATCGATACTCTTATTATATCGATACAAAAGAAGAAGAACTATACAACCACAAGGATGATCCTAACGAACTACACAACCTGGTAAATGACAAGAATACTGATGTAACCAGTATTTGCAAAAGGTTTAAAGAAAAACTATTTCAAAAACACATAGAATGTGAAACTGAGCTGTTTAATCACTATGCTTTGTGGTAGAATAAAATTAAACTATCAGTTACGTGATTTTTTTGTTTAAAAAAATATCCCGCCAACGGAAGAACCGCCAGCGGGATATTTAATTGATAATGAAATAGTGCAATTTATAATTGGATTTTGAAGGTAATTTGTCTGATTAAACTTCATAGATTTTGTGAAATATCAGCTTTTGTGTGTTTAACGAACTAACTTATATAACAAATAGTCATTGCAAAATAGGAGGTGCACACATGGATTTGCTTAATAAATTGTATATTGAACCAACATCCAAATGTAACTTGAATTGTAAAATGTGTTTTCGGAACACTTGGTTTGATGAAAGCTTTTGCGATATGCCATTTGAAATTTTTAAAAAAACCATTGATACGCGGCCACATGAAGTTAAGACTGTATTTTTTGGCGGAATGGGAGAACCTTTATATCACCCCAGAATTTTAGATATGATAGAGATGTGTAAAGAAAACAGGCTTTATGTTGAGCTTTTATCGAACGGTACTATGCTTACACCTAATTTTTCTAAAGCGTTATTGGATTCTGGATTGAATAAGTTATGGATATCATTAGATTTCTTAAAAGATGAGGAGAATTCACATACAGAGTCGAAAAATTCAGGTCATCCAAACTATAATGATATAATCAAAAGAATTGAAATATTTAATCAAGTTCTAAAGAATCACACACATTTTGCTCATCTTGGGATAACATTTGTTGCAACAAAAAGCAACGTACATCATCTTGCATTGTTGCCATATTTTATAGATAGATACAGTATAAGCGATGTGAATATTTCAAACATGTATCCATCGGATATGGAATCTAAAAAGGATGTATTATATCAAAGAACATTGAATCTTTCAGTTGGCTCTGACCAATACGGAGCGAGAAGGCCAAAAGTAAACATTCCCTACATGGATTGGGGCTTAAAAGAAGTGCAGGAAGGACTGGAAGGTCTTTTTTCTAAAATGAATTTCAATTTATTAGTTGGAAACATACCTGTGCCACGAAGGTCACAGTATTGCCGTTTTGTTGAAGAGGGTGCTTCATTTGTTCGCAGTGATGGTGATGTAAGCCCTTGCATGGCGTTACTCCATAATGGTACAACAGTTGTTTTTGATACAGATAGAAAGGTTTATCATCATTCATTTGGGAACCTTAAAGACAAGGGTTTGAAAGATATTTGGCAATCAGAAGAATATTCAGAGTTTCGTGAACGTGTTAAGAACTTTAGCTTCTCACCTTGTATGAACTGTGGGCAATGTTCTTTATCTGAGTCAAATCAAGAAGATTGCTATGGAAATTCTGCTCCAACCTGTGGAGGATGTTTATGGGCAGAAGGGCTTTTAAGTTGTCCGTGATATCAATAAAAGCTGAGGAGTTTTGCAGGAAATTAATACAAATTAAGTATGAAAGACAATTAGCTGGGAATTATTGGTTTTAAAGGCTTTTGATAATTATCAGGAGTGAAACAACTTGTCTTGAATGCATGGGATATCGTTATTGTGAAATAAATAGCAACGCTCTCTGTTATAGGATTAACAGCATACATTCATAAATAATTTATTTGAAGGGAAAGATAGTATGATAAAAATTAAATTTTTAGGGCCATTTTCAAAAGTAATGAAAGATTTAGACAAAGATGGTTATTGGAACGTAGAACCAAATAATCAAACAATTGGAGAGCTTTTAATGGCTACTAATATTAAAGACATTAAAATGAATTATTCTGTGGTTGTTAACAGCACCAAGCAAGGTCAGGATTATATGCCAAAGGATGGGGATGTGCTGTCAATAATTCCACTATTTTTCGCAGGTTAGTATTTACAAAATATCATGATCATATATACAGTTTATAAAACAACCCCGTTAATCATCACATGAATAACGGGGAACTTTACATATTATGACATATAAGCGTGGAAGAATTTAATATTTAACTGTTCCATAAGGCCAGTCTATAATACCGCCAAAATCGTACACGTTATTGTATCCCATATCGGCAAGCTTTTCAGCAGCATTTGCACTTCGACGTCCACTTCTGCAATAGACAAGAATCATGGCATCCTTATCGGGCATCACTTCTTCTGCTTTATCTTCAATTGTATAATCGGGGAGCAAAACGGAATTTTCTATATGACCTTCGTTATATTCCGTGTCTGTTCGGACATCAAGAATTATATAATTTGTTTGTTCATCCATGATTTTCTTTGCTTGTATTGCTGTAATCAACTTGTAACCTCCTTCTTTCAAAATATATTCCGAGCTGTTTTCAGTTTGAGCTTTTGAAGTTGTATCTGCTGTGCAACCAGCAACCATCAACAAAGTTAAAATAACAGTAAAAATAAACAGTATACGTTTCATTTAACACCTCTTAAAATTATTTTTAAAATTTATATAAATAAATATACTTTTTCTCAAATTTAATTATAACACACATAATAGTTTTTACAGTGATTATATCACATTATGTAAGGAAAATAAACATAGTTTTCTTGACAAAATTTAATAAGTGTTATAATATAAAACAAATGTCAGAAAACAATCTAAAATTGTCACAAAGCACAGATATATGCGTTTTAATGAAAGGAGATAAAAATGATACTTAATCAATGGTATGCAATTATTCCTTCAAAAGCAGTAAAGAAAAATAAAATTATGGGTATAAAAAGGTTGAATTTAGAGCTTGCCTTGTTTAGAAATTCAAATAATGAAATTTGCTGTGTAGTTGACCAGTGCACACACAGGGGGGCCGAGCTTAGTAAGGGCAAAATTAATGGGGATTGTATTCAATGCCCATTTCACGCGTTGGAGTTTGACAAAAGCGGGAAATGCACATTTATTCCTGCAAATGGTAAGTCATCAACAGAAGATATCAGCCGTTATAATGTAAAAAATTATATTGTAAAAGAAGCAAACGGCATCGTTTATTTGTGGTATGGTGACAACGATAAGGCAACAGATAAACTCCCGTTTTTTAATGATTTTGTTGATGAATCATATTCTTGCAGTGAAATTGAAGACCACTGGAATTCTCACTATTCCCGTTGTATTGAAAATCAGTTGGATGTAGTTCATGTTCCCATAGTGCATTATAACACAATAGGCAGAGGCAACAAAACTCTGATAAATGGCCCAAAGGTTGAGTTTAAAAACGGTGTGTTGCGAACAAGTGCAAATAACGAAGTTGATATGGGGCAAAAGCCAAAAAAAGCTGCTGATTGTGAAATAAAGAATACCAACCTGAATTTCATTTTCCCGAATATATGGATGAATCATATCAGCGAAAAAATTAAAGTTATAATATATTTTGCACCGGTAAACGACGAGAATACAATCTTGTACATAAGGTTTTATTGTAAGATTTCAAAATTTAGGCCACTTAACAATTTTATTGCTTTTACAGGAAAATTTGCTAACAAAATAATTGAGCGCCAGGATAAGCGCGTGGTAATTACACAAAAGCCAAAGGCATCGGCTTACCGTTCATCCGAAAAGCTGTTGATGGGTGATGGACCAATTGTTATGTACAGAAAAATAAGAGATGATTTGAAGAATACTGATATTTAAAAATATTAAACCAAAGGTTTATACTAATACAAAACGCACCCGATGATATAACACCGGATGCGTTTTGCATTTATTAATAAGTAGGTAGGGGGTAGCTTAACAATTATTCGTCCTGAAGAGCATCATAGCCTTCTTCACCAGTACGAACCTTAACAACATTTTCAACGTCATAGATGAATATCTTTCCGTCTCCGATGTTTCCTGTATAAAGAACAGATTTAGCTGTGTCGATAACAGTCTGAACAGGTATTTTGCAAACAACAATTTCAACCTGTACTTTTGGCAGAAGATTAACTTCAAGAGGAACACCACGATAGTATTCGGTGCTGCCCTTTTGCATACCACAACCCAATACGTTTGTAACAGTCATGCCGCTGATGCCAATTTTATTTAAAGCTTCTTTCAAAACTTCAAACTTGCTTTGCTTACAGATAATTACGATATTTGATAGCTTAATCTGACCGTCAGCAGTTGGTTTAGCGAAGGTTTCAACCTGAACAGCTTTTTCAACAGAAACGCGTTTTTCAGGAGCAGCCATTTCGTAATCATATACAGTTGGGTCAACAGCAGGAACAAAATCAGCATAAGCTGAAACAAGTCCGTGCTCTTCAATATCAAGTCCAGCGATTTCTTCCTGAGGAGTAACTCTTAGACCTATTGTCTTCTTAATACCCATAAATAGTAGGAATGTAGTTACAGCAGCCCATGCTCCAACAGAAACTACACCGATTGCCTGAATACCAAGCTGTTCAAATCCGCCGCCGTAGAATAAACCAGTGATTCCATCCTGGCCGTTTCCTGTTGCGAATAAACCAACAGCAAGAGTACCCCAGATACCATTGAATCCGTGAACTGCAACAGCACCAACAGGATCGTCTATTTTTAATACATAATCAAGTAACCATACTCCGAATACTACAAGAAGACCAGCAACCAAACCAATTATGAATGAACCAGTTGCATCTACATCAGCACAAGGAGCAGTAATTGCTACAAGTCCAGCAAGTGAACCATTTAGTGACATTGACACGTCAGGCTTGCCATTTTTAAGCCATGTGAATATCATTGTTGTAACAGTAGCTACTGCAGGAGCAATAGTTGTTGTTGTGAAGATTTGTGCAAGGAATGCACCGTCTGATGCAGCAGCACCATTAAATCCATACCAGCCAAACCAAAGGATGAACACACCAAGTGCGCCAAGTGTTAAAGAGTGACCAGGGATAGCCTTAGGCTTTCCATCTTTTCCAAACTTACCAATACGAGGGCCGAGGATTGCTGCACCAATAATTGATGCAATACCACCAACCATATGAATTGCAGAAGAACCAGCAAAATCGATGAAGCCTAATTGAGCTAACCAGCCTCCGCCCCAAATCCAGTGTGCTTCAATAGGGTAAATAATTGCACTTATTACAGCTGAGTAAACACAATATGAAATAAACTTTGTTCTTTCAGCCATTGCACCAGAAACAATTGTAGCTGTTGTAGCGCAGAAAACGAGATTGAATATGAAACTTGCCCAATTAAATTCTGCCCAGTTTGAGAACATCTGAAGATCAGGTATACCAATTAATCCAAAAAATGCGTTTTCTCCAACTAGAAGACCAAAACCTATGAAACAGAATACTACTGTACCAATACAGAAGTCCATTAGGTTTTTCATAATGATGTTACCAGCATTTTTAGCTCTGGTAAATCCAGATTCAACCATTGCAAAACCACATTGCATAAAGAATACCAATGCAGCTCCTATTAAAAACCAAACCCCAAAGACTTCCCCGGTAATCGTGCTAAGAATTTCTTCCATTGACATAATTATCTCTCCTTTTATAAAATTATGAGGTGTGCTACTAAACCGGTAAAACCTGAATAGTAACACACCTCATTGTGCGCAATAAAATATAAATTATTAATTAAACTCTGAACAATAAATCGCCGTATGTTGGATAAGGCCAGTATTTTTCACCAACAAGAGTTTCAATCTCGTCAGCAACAGCGCGAAGCTCCTGCATTGCAGTAAATACTGTTTTATTGTAGTATTGAGCAAGCTCTAAGCTATCCTCAATATTTTTTGCATTTAACAATGTTTCGTCAAGTGCAACAAGGTTCTTGTAAAGCACATTTGAAAGTGAAGAAAGCTTTGTAACCATTTCAACTTCAAATTCACAATCAACAGATGCTGAAATTGATTTAGCAGTAGCAGCAGTTGTTGAAAGCTCCTTGATATAGCACACAACAGCAGGCAGAATATCCTTGCGAACCATTTCAATCATTGTAAGTGCTTCGATATTGATTGTCTTAACATAATTTTCAAGAAGAATTTCGTATCTTGAATGAACTTCGTGAGCTGAGAATATACCATGCTTTTTGAAAAGCTCAATATTCTTTTCGCTGATGAATAGAGGTAGAGCCTCAGGTGTTGATTTAAGATTCAACAAACCTCTCTTAGCTGCCTCAACAGGCCATTCCTCTGAGTAGTTGTTGCCGTTTGAGATAATTCTCTTGTGTTCTTTAATAGTATTCTTGATTAGTTCGTTCAGTGCAGAAGTAAAATCAGCAGCACCCTCAAGAATATCTGCAAAATCAGATAGAACATCAGCAACGATAGTGTTAAGAACAATGTTAGGGCCAGAAATTGAGAAGGTTGAACCAAGCATTCTGAATTCAAACTTATTACCTGTGAATGCAAATGGTGAAGTTCTGTTTCTGTCAGTAGCATCCTTAGGGAATGTAGGAAGAACATCAACACCAAGTGTCATCTGTGCAGCTGGGTTTGAAGAATATTTTGTACCGCTTTCAATTGACTCTAAAATGTCAGTCAGCTCGCTGCCCAAGAACATTGAGATAATTGCAGGAGGAGCCTCATTAGCGCCTAATCTGTGGTCATTGCCAGCACTTGCACATGAGATTCTCATTAAATCCTGATGAGTGTCAACAGCCTTGATAACAGCTACTAAAAATAGCAAGAACTGAGCGTTCTCAGCTGGTGTGCTGCCTGGCTCTAATAGATTTACACCAGTATTTGTTGAAATAGACCAGTTGTTGTGCTTACCAGAACCGTTTACACCTGCAAAAGGCTTTTCGTGAAGCAAGCAAACAAGATTATGCCTTAAAGCAATTTTTTTCATCATTTCCATTGTCAGCTGATTGTGGTCAGTTGCAATGTTTGTAGTTGAGAAGATAGGAGCAAGCTCATGCTGAGCAGGAGCAACCTCGTTATGCTTTGTTTTTGCAAGGATACCAAGCTTCCAAAGCTCTTCGTCAAGCTCTTTCATATAAGCTGCAATTCGTGGCTTTATCTGGCCAAAGTAGTGGTCTTCAAGCTCCTGTCCTTTAGGAGGTTTAGCACCAAAAAGTGTACGACCTGTATAAATAAGGTCTTTTCTCTTTTCATAAAGTGCCTTATCAATAAGGAAGTATTCCTGCTCTGGTCCAACAGTTGTGGTTACTCTTGTTGCATCGCTACCAAATAATTTTAAAATTCTAAGAGCCTGCTTGTTAACAACCTCCATCGAACGTAGCAAAGGGGTCTTTTTGTCAAGAGTTTCGCCACCGTATGAACAGAAAGCAGTAGGAATACATAATGTACCATCTTTAATAAAAGCAAAAGATGTTGGGTCCCACGCTGTGTAACCTCTCGCTTCGAAAGTTGCACGCAATCCACCAGATGGGAAAGAAGAAGCATCAGGCTCGCCCTTAATTAGCTCTTTACCTGAAAACTCCATAATAACTTCACCGTTTCCATTTGGTGAGATGAAGCTGTCGTGTTTTTCAGCAGTAATACCAGTCATCGGCTGGAACCAGTGGGTATAGTGGGTAGCACCCTTCTCTATAGCCCAGTCTTTCATTGCGTTAGCAACAACATTAGCAACAGAAAGATCAAGTAGCTTACCTTCATTTATAGTCTTTTTTAAAGCTTTATAGGTTTCCTTTGGCAATCTTGCTTTCATAGTAGCATCATTAAAAACAAGGCTACCAAAAATCTTTGAAACATCGCTCATTTGTTAACCCTCCATTCATAAATTAAAGACGCTGTGAGCCTACTTTCTCACAGCGCCTTTGCTGATGTTTACAGTATATATCATATGCGAGTATTTGTCAAGTGTTTTTTTAAAAAATATTTGCAAGTCAAATTAGTTATTCCTGCAAATATTGGTTGATGTAGTTAAATAAACAACAAAAATTGAAAAAAATATATTACTTCCATGCAATTTGACCAATTTTTTAATGCAAAAAATCATTGACATAAGTATTATAATATGGTATAGTTGTAATGCTATAAATTTATGTTGAATAAAATCAAAAAAAGTATTCAGTGCTTTAATATTTTATTAACTTTTATAAATGTTTATTTTAAGGAGGAACACTATGTTAAGGGAAGGCGAAATTAGGATTCCATCTGGTTGTGCTATTTCTGGTATTATTTCCAAAGATGGCAAAAATATAACCGGTGAAAAAATTGTTAAATCTATCGCAGTTATGCATGACCGTTCCAATGGTCTTGGCGGTGGCTTTGCAGGCTATGGAATATATCCTCAGTATAAAGATTATTTTGCTTTTCATATTTTTTATGAAAACAACCAGTCACGTATTGAGTGTGAAAAATTTTTAGAAAAGCATTTTGACATCATCAATCTTTCGAAAATCCCAACAAAAAAAATTCACGCGATTACAAATGAGCCATTGATTTGGCGTTATTTTGTTCAACCTCTGCCAACTAGACTGGCAGACAGCCAGCTTGACGAAAAAGAGTTTGTATCAAAGTGTGTTATAAAGGTTAATACCTTTATAGATGGCGCTTATGTTTTTTCAAGCGGAAAAAACATGGGTGTATTCAAGGCTGTTGGATACCCTGAGGATGTTGGGGAGTTTTACAGGCTTGATGAATATTCAGGCTATGCGTGGACAGCTCACGGAAGATACCCAACAAACACACCAGGATGGTGGGGTGGTGCACATCCTTTTGCAATGCTTGATTATTCAATCGTGCATAACGGTGAGATTTCATCCTATGATGCCAACAGGCGTTTTATTGAAATGTTTGGATACAAATGTAATCTTCAAACGGATACAGAGGTTATCACATACATTTTTGATTATTTAATAAGGAAACAGGGCTTGAGTTTAGAAGAAGCATCGAGTGTTATTGCTGCGCCGTTCTGGTCAACAATTGACAAAATGCCTGTTGAAGAAAAAGACAAGCTGACATATTTAAGAAATGCTTTTGCAAGCTTACTTATCACAGGCCCATTCTCAATTATTCTTGGCTTTGAAGGCGGCCTGATGGCACTTAACGACAGATTGAAGCTACGTTCAATGGTTATCGGCGAAAAGGATAACACAGTTTATATGTCAAGCGAAGAAAGTGCTATCCGTATTATTGAGCCAAACCTTGATAAAATATGGTCACCACAGGGCGGAGAGCCTGTTATTGTTACTGTTGATGGAGGTGTAAAGTAGTGTCTATTCAATACATTAACCCGGAATACGAGGTTGTAAGAAATTTTGATAAATGCATTGGCTGCCGTGTTTGTGAGCGCCAGTGTGCAAATGAAGTTCATAAATATGATGAAGACTTAAAGAAAATGGTTGCAGATGATTCAAAATGTGTCAACTGTCATCGCTGTGTATCTCTATGCCCTACAAGAGCATTGAAAATCGTTAAAACTGACAATACATTTAAAGAAAACGCAAACTGGACAAATGAGGTTATCTCAGATGTTTACAGGCAGGCTTCAACAGGTGGCGTTTTGCTTTCGTCAATGGGTAATCCTAAGCCGTTCCCTGTATATTGGGATAAGATGCTCATAAATGCATCTCAGGTTACAAACCCTTCTATCGACCCTCTTCGTGAGCCGATGGAAATAAGGACTTATTTAGGGCAAAAGCCAAAGAGTATAGAAAGAGACGAAAACGGCAAGATAGTTAACAACCTTACACCACAGCTTGAGCTTTCTACTCCTATTATGTTCTCTGCTATGTCTTATGGTTCAATCAGCTATAATGCTCATGAGAGCCTTGCAAGAGCAGCAGAAGAGCTTGGTATACTATATAATACGGGTGAAGGTGGTCTTCATCAGGATTTCTATAAATATGGCCCTAACACAATTGTTCAGGTTGCATCAGGCCGATTTGGTGTTTATAAAGACTATTTGCAAGCTGGTGCCGCAATTGAAATCAAAATGGGCCAGGGTGCAAAGCCTGGTATCGGCGGGCATCTTCCAGGAACAAAAATTGTTGGCGATATATCAAAAACACGTATGATTCCTGAGGGCTCTGATGCTATATCCCCGGCACCTCACCACGATATATATTCAATCGAAGATTTAAGGCAGCTTGTATTCTCATTGAAAGAAGCTTCTGACTATAAAAAGCCTGTAATCGTTAAAATTGCAGCTGTTCATAATGTTGCTGCTATCGCAAGTGGTATTGCACGTTCTGGTGCTGATATTATTGCTATTGATGGTTTCAGGGGTGGAACAGGTGCAGCACCGACAAGAATAAGAGATAACGTTGGTATTCCTATCGAGCTTGCCCTTGCAAGCGTTGACGAAAGACTTCGTCAGGAGGGAATAAGAGATAACGTTGCTATTGTTATAGGTGGTTCTATCAGGAACAGTGCCGACATTGTTAAGGCTATCGCACTTGGAGCTGACGCTTGTTATATCGGAACATCAGCACTGTTGGCGCTTGGCTGTCACCTTTGCCGCAGCTGCCATGGCGGTAAATGCAACTGGGGTATTGCTACTCAGCGCGAGGAGCTTGTACGCCGTTTGAATCCTGACATCGGATCTAAACGCCTTGTTAACCTTGTAAAAGCATGGTCACACGAAATCAAGGAAATGATGGGTGGAATGGGTATCAACTCTATTGAATCATTAAGAGGAAACAGATTGATGCTCCGTGGAATCGGACTGTCTGAAAAAGAGCTTAGTATTTTAGGTATTAAGCACGCTGGCGAATAATGGGGGTGTAACAATTGAAAAGAGTATATGTTAATGAAAAATGGTGCCTTGGTTGCCACCTTTGTGAATATAACTGTGCATTTGCAAATTCCGGCAAAACAGATATGGTAAAGGCTTTGAAGAATGTTACCATCAATCCTCGTATTCAGGTTGAAGAAAAAGACGGTGTTTGTTTTGCTGTTCAGTGCAGGCATTGTGAAGAACCTCTATGTGTCAAGGGTTGTATCACAGGTGCACTTACAATAAAAGACGGCGTTATCACAATTGACAAGAGTAGATGTGTTGGCTGCTATACCTGCATACTTTCTTGTCCTTTTGGTGCAGTTATGCCTTCTGACGAAGGGGTAATTCAAAAGTGTGAGCTTTGCCTTAAAAATGCAAATGGACAGCCAGCATGTGTTCAGGGCTGCCCTAACAATGCAATAGTTTATGAGGAAAGGTGAGAAATATGAAGTACGTAATTATCGGTAATTCAGCAGGAGCAATCGGCTGCGTTGAGGGAATTCGTTCAGTTGATACAGAAGGCGAAATCGTATTGATTTCAAATGAAGAATATCATACATATTCTCGCCCTCTGATTTCATATCTGATTTACGGCAAAACCGATGAGCAGAGAATGAAATACCGCCCTGACAGCTTTTATGACGACAATAAAGTAAACGCAATCTTAGGCAAGGAAGTTGTAAAGATTGACAAGGATAAAAAAGCCGTTGCTTTGAATGACGGCGAAGAAATAAGCTATGATAAACTGCTTGTAGCAACTGGTTCTGCACCATTTGTTCCACCAATGCAGGGGCTTGACAAGGTTGACCACAAGTTCACATTTATGACCTTGAATGACGCTAAGGCACTTGAAGCTGAGATTTCCAAGGATAAAAAGGTGCTTATCGTGGGTGCTGGCCTTATCGGCTTAAAATGCGCTGAGGGTATTTGTTCAAAGGTAAAAAAGATAACTGTTGTAGATTTATCTGATAGAATTCTTCCAAGTATTCTTGACGAAGAGGGTTCAAAGCTGGTTCAAGCGCATATTGAGAAATCTGATGTAGAGTTTATTCTGGGCGACAGTGTAGCTGAGTTTTCTTCAAAGAAAGCAACACTGAAAAGCGGAAAATCAGTAGATTTTGACATAGTTGTAATAGCAGTTGGTGTTCGCCCTAATGTTTCATTGATAAAGGAAATCGGCGGAAATGTCAACAGAGGGATACTAACTGATGAAAAATGCAAGACAAGCCTTGACGATATTTATTCAGCAGGTGACTGTACAGAATCCTATGATATTTCATGCTGCGAAAACAAGGTTATGGCGTTATTGCCAAATGCTTATATGCAGGGCGAATGTGCTGGTATAAACATGGCAGGCGGGGAAAAGCTATATGATAAGGCTATCCCAATGAATGCTATCGGTTTCTTTGGCTATCATGTGATTACAGCAGGAACTTACTGCGGTGAAGTTTATGTTGAAAAAGAGGATGAATCATACAAGAAGCTATTCACAAAGGATGGGTATCTTGTAGGCTATATGATGATTGGAAATGTTGCGAGAGCAGGCATCTATACTTCTTTAATAAAAGAAAAGACGCCTCTTGATTTAATCGACTTTGATATGATTAAGTCAAAACCACAGCTTATGGCGTTCTCAAAAACTGACCGTGCAAAGAAATTAAGCAAATCATAAATAATCTTTTTGAAAGGATAGAGCTTCATGAAAATAACAGCAGGTGAAATGCACTACAAGGTGCTTAATGATAAAATCAAAGCCTGTGTTGGCGAAACAGTAGAAATTGATAACTGTATCGGTCAACGCTATATAGGCTGCGGACGTAGTGACGGTGATATAATAATAAACGGAACACCGGGCAATGCACTGGGTGCTTACCTTGATGGTGCTGATTTAATCGTAAACGGCAATGCGCAGGACGCTACCGGTGACACAATGAATGACGGTTCAATTACCATATATGGTTCATCGGGCGATGCAACAGGCTATGCAATGCGTGGCGGTGTTATATATGTTCGTGACGGTGCCGGATACAGAGCTGGCATTCATATGAAATCATATAAGGAAAAGCTCCCTGTTCTTGTTATAGGCGGAGCAGCCGGATGCTTTTTGGGAGAATATCAGGCTGGTGGGCTTATCATTGTTCTCGGGCTTGGTTGCAAGGGAATTCCGGTTGGTGCTTTTTGTGGAACAGGAATGCACGGCGGTAAAATTGTTTTAAGAAGCGATGAGATTCCTGATGACTTGCCTAAGCAGGTTGTAACAAGGGAAGCTACAAAAGAGGATATGGCGGAGATTGATACCTATATTTCTGCTTATGCGGAAAAGTTTAAGGTTTCAAAAAAGGATATTATGGACCATAAATTCTTTGTTTTATATCCTGACACAAAAAATCCATACAAACAGCTTTACACACACAATTAAATAGTGTATAATTATACATTAGAGCATTTGTCTTTAATGCCGTAAGAGAATAAATTCCTCGTCTTATGACGAGGAGTTTGTAATATATTAATGTTTGCTAAGGAAATGTGAAGGTGTAACTATGAATATTACTGAATATGAAGCATTGCAGTTTTTAGAGGATAATGACGTTAAATTTGTTCGTCTCGCATATTTTGATATCTTTGGGAAGATGAAGAATATCAGCATCATTTCTTCTGAGCTTAAAAGGGCTTTCGAATCAGGAATTCTGTTCGAAGCATCCTGCATAAAAGGTTTTAGGGATGTAGAGGAATATGATTTGCTGCTTTTTCCTGACCCTGATACCATGACAGTTCTGCCATGGCGCCCCCAGAGAGGGAAGGTAGTAAGATTTTATTGCAATATTAAGTATGCAGATGGCACTCCTTATGAGTGCGACAGCAGATATATTCTTAAAAATGCGTTGCTCAAAGCACAGGAAGAAGGATACACCGTTCAGATTGGCACTGAGTGTGAATTCTATCTGTTTGAACTTGATGAGAAGGGCCGCCCCACTAAAATTCCTTTTGACAATGGCGGGTATTGTGATGTTGCTCCTCTTGACAAAGGTGAAAATGTAAGGCGTGAAGAAATGGGAATTCAGCCAGAAACATCATATCATGAATCAGGCCCGGGGCAGAATGAAATTGATTTTCAATACAGCAATGCTTTATACGCCGCTGATAATCTTCAAACCTTTAAGAGTGTTGTAAAAAGCATAGCAAATATCAATGGTCTTTATTCATCCTTTATGCCTCTCCCGTTAAAGGAGCATTGTGGCAGCGGGCTTCACATAAACTTATCACTGCTAAGCAACGGAATCAATATTTTCAAGCAAGATAGTGATACTGATAATCACATTGCTGACAGTTTTATTGCAGGAATACTGAACAGAATAAAC
>QKDG01000047.1 GCA_003246805.1 Clostridia bacterium
ATAGTTCTTCTTGCCTCACAGTTGAGAATGTTTGCCGCCTGTGGTATTCTCTATGAAAATGGCTTGCATGGAGGTGCTGTAATTGAGTAATTCTCTGCACTTATCATATAAGGTATCGGGCGATGATTTTACCCGTGCGGGTGAGGCATCAAGCGATTTAAAGGCAAAGCTTAAACAGATGGGGGTTTCGCCCGAGATTATCCGCAAGGTTGCAATCGCAATGTACGAAGGTGAAATCAACATGGTTATCCATGCTAACGGCGGAACAATTGATGTTGAGATAAACCCGCAGGAAATAATAATGATACTGACCGACACAGGCCCCGGAATAGAGGATGTTGAAAGGGCGATGACGGAAGGTTACTCCACAGCAAGCGAAAACATACTTTCACTTGGATTTGGTGCAGGAATGGGCTTGCCCAATATGAAAAAATATTCCGACGATATGGATATAAAAACCGAGGTTGGTATAGGAACAACTGTTACTATGAAGATATATTTATAATTTTTTTAACAGGGAGGTTATAGCTACGGACAATTTCTTTCATTCAGTTACTCTTGACAGCGATTTATGCAAGGGATGTATTAATTGTATAAAGCGTTGTCCTACTCAGGCTATCCGTGTAAGAAATCAAAAAGCTTTTATTATAAAGGAATTTTGTATTGACTGCGGTGAGTGCATCAGGGTATGCCCCCATCATGCAAAAAAAGCAACCTATGATTCGCTTGATATTCTGAATAATTATGAATACACTGTCGCATTGCCGGCACCTTCATTTTATGGGCAGTTCAATAATCTTGAAGATGTCAACATTATTCTGCGTGCATTGAAGCTTATGGGCTTTGATGATGTTTTTGAGGTTAGTGCGGCCGCTGAGATTTTAAGCGAGATGACACGAAAATACATAAAAGAAAACAAGGATAAAAAACCCTTTATAAGCTCTGCCTGCCCTTCTGTTGTTAGGCTTATAAGAGTCAGGTTTCCTAATCTTATTG
The DNA here is from genome assembly GCA_003246805.1 of Clostridia bacterium. Taxonomy (GTDB): domain Bacteria; phylum Bacillota; class Clostridia; order Oscillospirales; family Ruminococcaceae; genus SZUA-444. Next base: position 997 of record QKDG01000047.1, read on the forward strand.
AGCATCTTCTGCCGCTTAATGCCCCGATTGAAATAGCTGCGGAGCTTGCAGGCGAAAAAGCAATGAAGAAAACAGGGCTGCCACGAGAAAAAATCGGAATAATATTTATTTCGCCATGCCCTGCAAAGGTTACAGCTGTTTATTCACCAATCAACAACGACAAGTCACAGGTTGACGGAGTAGTTGCAATAAAGGAAGTATACCCAAAAATATTGCCATTTATGAAGCAGACACAAAACGATATCGAAGATATTTCGGCATCAGGCAGAATAGGCATCAGCTGGGGAGACAGTGGTGGAGAATCAGGCGGGCTGTTGATTGACAATTATCTTGCGGCTGATGGTATTGAAAACGTAATTAAGGTTCTTGAAGAGCTTGAAGATGACAGGTTTGCTGACCTTGATTTTATTGAGCTTAATGCATGCAACGGTGGATGTGTTGGCGGAGTTTTGCAGGTAGAAAATCCTTATGTTGCAAAGGCAAAGATAAAAAGGCTAAGAAAATATCTTCCCGTTGCTAAATCCCATTTAAAAGATGTAAAAATAAATAATGTATTCTGGGAAAAAGAGTTAAAATACGAGCCTGTTTTCAAGCTTGGCTCGGATATGGTTGAAAGCATGAATCTTCTTGCAAAAGTAGATGATATAGAAAGCAGATTGCCAGGGCTTGACTGTGGCTCATGCGGTGCACCAAGCTGCCGTGCCCTTGCCGAGGATGTAGTGCGTGGGGACGCTCACGAGAATGATTGCCCGCATCTTCTCAGAAAATATATTCACAAAATATCTGATGACCTCAATAAATTATAAAGGAATGAAAGTATGACTGTATCTGAAATCGCAAAAATATGCAACCTTGAAGTTCTCAATATGGCTGAGCCTGAAAAAGGTATCAGCGGTGTGTTTTGTTGTGACCTGTTAAGTATTGTAATGGGAAAAGCTTTTGCAGGATGTGCGTGGGTGACTGTTATGGGTAATATAAATTCAATTGCTGTTGCTGCCCTGGCTGATATGGCTTGTATTATACTTGCTGATGGTGCTGCTATTGATGAAGTTGCTCTCACAAAAGCAAGGGAACAGATGATTACTGTTTTAAAAAGCAAAAACAGTATTTTCGAAACAGCACTTGCTGTGCATCAGGCACTTTAACATGCTTGAATTATCATATGATTTGCACATTCATTCCTGCCTTTCGCCTTGTGGTGACAATGAGATGACCCCTGCAAACATTGTGGGAATGGCATATTTAAAAGGGCTTGATGTTATCGCAATAACCGACCATAACACCTGCAAAAACTGCAAGGCGGCTATTGAGATTGCAAAACAATTCAATTTAACCGTTCTTTGTGGAATGGAGCTTACAACAGCGGAGGAAGTTCATCTGCTGTGCCTTTTTGCTGAGCTTGAAAAAGCATTGGAGTTTGGCGATTTTGTATATTCAAAGCTTTTTAAAATTAATAATAACGAGAAAATTTTTGGCGAGCAAATTGTATGTGATGCGAATGACGAGGTTATTCAAAAAGAACCATATCTGCTGATAAATGCCGTTGATATTGATTTTTTTACAGCCTGTGAAGTTGCTGAAAAATACGGAGGGGTTGCCATCCCTGCTCATATTGACAAAAGCTCGAACTCAGTTATTTCAAACCTTGGGTTTATCCCTGCTGATGCAAGCTTTAATTGCGTGGAGTTGAAAGATATCGGAAATTATGAGAGATTATTTCAATCTGATGCCTGCTTGTGTGATTATAAGATAATCACAAATTCTGACGCACATTTTCTTGGTGATATAAATGAAGCAGTCAATCATTTATCATGCAAATCAAAAAGCCCACAGGATATTATACAAACTTTAAGGAACAGAATTTAGCATATTGCTGAATTCTGTTTTTTTATGTGCATAATTATTGACTAAAATGCTATTTATGTTATAATAACTTTATTGCATAAAAGCTTTAAAGCTTTTAAACTTTAAACTAATGGAGGATTAATATGGAAAAATGGATTATTCTGATTTTATATCTTTGCGTTATGATAGGAATAGGAATGTACAGCAAGAAAAAATCATCAAATGTTTCTGACTTTGTGTTGGGAGGAAGAAATTTAGGTGCGTGGTTTACTGCCTTTGCTTATGGAACATCATATTTTTCTGCCGTTGTTTTTATAGGCTACGCTGGGCAGTTCGGCTGGAACTACGGTGTTTCTGCAACATGGATTGGTATTGGCAACGCAGTTATAGGCAGCATGCTTGCTTGGATTATTTTGGGCAACCGCACAAGGGTAATGACAAAGCATTTAAGCTCCACCACCATGCCGGAATTTTTTGAAAGAAGATATAATTCAAAATCGCTTAAAACCGTATCGGCTCTTATTGTGTTTATATTTTTAATTCCATATACTTCATCTGTATACAATGGCCTTTCAAGGCTTTTTGAAATGGCTTTCAATGTTGATTATTCTGTTTGTATAATTGTTATGGCTGTTCTTACTGCTGTATATGTTATTCTTGGCGGATATCTTGCTACTGCTATCAACGATTTCATCCAGGGAATAATTATGCTTATAGGCATTATTGCCGTTATTGCCTGCACCCTCGCCAACAAAGGCGGACTATTTTCAGCATTAAAGCAGCTTGGTGATGCCGGAGCAGCTGACGGGCTTAACAATACACTGACATCAGTTTTAGGGCCTGACCCTATCAATCTTCTGGGGGTTGTAATACTAACATCTCTTGGCACATGGGGCCTGCCACAGATGGTACATAAATTCTATACAATAAAAGATAAAGCCGCAATAAAAAGGGGAACGGTTATTTCAACCGTATTTGCTGTAATTGTTGCCGCTGGTAGCTACTTCTTGGGTGCATTCGGCAGATTGTTTGTAACAAAGGGTGAAATTACACCAGAAGGCGGAGGAAAACTGATGTATGACAGTATTATCCCAAAGCTTATCGACACTGCCCTGCCTGATATACTTATAGGAATAGTTATTATTCTCGTGCTTTCTGCGTCAATGTCAACACTTGCATCGCTTGTGCTTACATCAAGCTCAACCATAACTATTGATATTGTCAAGCCGTTGTTTAAAGGAAAGCTTGATGATAAAAAGCAGGTAATGACAATCAGAATCTTCATCGCACTATTCCTTTTGATTTCGGTAATAATTGCCGTTAACCCAAATACATATATCACAACACTTATGTCAATATCGTGGGGGGCACTGGCTGGCGCATTTCTTGCTCCTTTCATGTTCGGTTTGTTTTCAAAAAAAATCACAAAGCCGGCTGTATGGGCAAGCTTTATCACAGGCATTTCAATAACAGTTATTCATATGGTGCTGTTCAGCCTGAATTTATTCCCTGAGCTTGTAAACTCAGTAAAAGCATTGAACTTTAAGATTAAT
>QKDG01000009.1 GCA_003246805.1 Clostridia bacterium
TTCTTTTTGAAATTTCTTTATTAATCTTTGTGTCTCTTTTTAAGCTTTCTTAAAGCAAAATCCTCTTTAATTTTAAATTCTCCTCTTTCAATGGCAAGCGCGTTGTCAGGAACATTTTTTGTAACAGTTGTTCCTGCTGCGGTGTACGCACCGTTCCCGACAGTTACAGGCGCAATAAGATTAGTATTGCATCCTATAAAAGCATTGTCGCCGATTGTGGTTCTCGCTTTTTTAGAACCGTCATAATTTACCGTAACACAGCCACAACCAAAGTTAACGTTGCTGCCAACATCACTGTCACCTACATAGGTTAGATGCGCAACAGCTGTATTATTGCCAATTACTGAATTTTTAACCTCAACAAAATCACCAATCTTGCATCCTGATTTTATATGGCTGTCTGGCCTGATATGCACAAATGGCCCTATTTTTACGTTATCCTCAATAACAGATTCATAAGCCTGAACATAATTGAGCTTGGTATTGTCGCCTACCTTGGTGTTTTCGATAAGGCAATTAGGTCCTATCACGCAGTTTTCGCCAATAACGGTATTGCCTTTTAAAATTGTTCCTGGCAAAATCTCGGTATTTGCACCGATAACAACATCTCTTTCGATAATTATACCGTCAGTACAAACAAAGTTCACTCCGTTTTCCATGTGCTTATTGATAACATCCATTCTTGCAACCTGATTGAGCATGTTTAGCCCCTTTCTGTCATTTGCCCCTAAAACAACATTTGAGTTTTGTGATGCAAAGGCATCCGCCTTTAAACCCATGCCAATAACGATTGAAACTGTATCCGTCAGATAATACTCACCCTGTGAATTATTCGGCTTCAATTCTTCAAGAGATTTCAATAAATCCTTAGTTTTGAACCAGTAAGCGCCTGAATTAATCTCGCATATCTTCTGTTCTTCTTCATTTGCGTCCTTTTGTTCAACTATTGCAGTGATTCCGTTATTGCTCCTTATAATTCTTCCATACCCAAAAGGATTACCAACAACAGAGGTTATGACGGTTACTGAATTATCTTTGCTTTGATGATAATCAAGTGAATTCTCAATAGTTTCATTATCTATAAAGGGGGCATCACCACACAAAACAAGCGTGTTGCCTTCAATATATTCCTTTAAAAAATCATTACTCTGCATTACTGCGTGGCCGGTGCCAAGCCTTTGCTCCTGTAAAACTGTTTTATATCTTGAATTTATGTATTCCTCAATAATGTTGCTGTTGAAGCCCTTGACGATACAGATATTATTTATTTTAGCTTCCTCACAGGCTTTTATTACCCACTCAAGCATTGGTTCCCCCAGAACTTTAAACATTGGCTTTGGCATATCGGATTTCATTCTTTTCCCTTGCCCGCCTGCAAGTATAACTGCACAATTCTGTGACATTTAACATATCTCCTTAAATTTAATAAAGTTGTTATAAAACTCAAAATTTGTTATATAATATAAGGGTGTATTTATAACCATTATATATTCCATTATCGCAAGTTTTAGGATATTTTTCAAGTGTTTTTTTATTTTTGTGAGATTGTTCTAATTTTGCGTTAAAAATTGCATAATTTTGAAGAAAATTTTTTTTGCTTAATATATAGAATTTTCAAATATAATCTGTTATAATATACATACGTCCGCAAATATTTACAGTTTTTTTCCTTTTAGTTGTTATGCGCTAAAACAAGCAAATTAATTTGTTGAATATTTTTATAGCGGAAACAAAAATTTTGGAGGTAGATTAATAGTGAGCAAAAAATACGTTTATTTGTTCTCTGAGGGTAATGGCTCTATGAGAGAATTACTTGGAGGTAAGGGTGCCAATCTTGCTGAAATGACAAACTTAGGCATGCCTGTTCCTCAAGGTTTTACAATTTCGACTGAGGCTTGTACAAAATATTACGACGATGGTGAAATAATCAACGACGATATTCAAGCTGAAATTATGGAGTATATCACAAAGATGGAAGGCATCACTGGCAAGAAGTTCGGTGATTTAGAAAATCCACTTTTGGTATCTGTTCGTTCAGGTTCAAGAGCATCAATGCCTGGTATGATGGATACAATCCTAAACCTTGGCCTAAACGACACTGTTGTTGAAGCATTTGCACAAAAAACAGGTAATCCTCGTTTTGCTTATGACTCATACCGTCGTTTTATTCAGATGTATTCTGACGTTGTTATGGAAGTTGGAAAGAAATACTTTGAAAAACTTATTGACGAAATGAAAGAAGCTAAGGGCGTTACCCTTGATACAGAGCTTACTGCTGATGACTTGAAGAAGCTTGCAGGCCAGTTTAAAGCTGAATACAAATCAAAAATCGGCACAGATTTCCCATCCGACCCAAAAGAACAGCTAATGGGAGCTGTTAAGGCTGTATTCCGTTCATGGGATAATCCTCGTGCTGTTTATTACAGAAGAATGAATGATATTCCTGGTAACTGGGGCACTGCTGTAAACGTACAAGCTATGGTATTTGGTAACATGGGTGATACATCAGGAACAGGCGTTGCGTTCACTCGTAACCCATCAACAGGCGAAAAGAAGCTTTATGGTGAGTTCCTTATGAATGCACAGGGCGAAGACGTTGTTGCTGGTGTTAGAACTCCTCAGACAATTGACCAGCTTAAAGAAGTTATGCCTGCTGCTTATAACCAGTTCGTTGAAATTTGTGGCAAGCTTGAAAATCACTATCGTGATATGCAGGATATGGAATTCACAATTGAAGATACAAAGCTTTATATGCTACAAACAAGAAACGGCAAGAGAACAGCTGCTGCTGCTCTAAAAATTGCTTGTGACCTCGTTGATGAAGGCACAATTTCAGAAAAAGAAGCTGTAATGATGATTGACCCAAAACAGCTTGATGCTCTTCTCCACCCACAATTTGATTCAAAAGCACTGAAAGCTGCTAAGCCAATTGCTTCTGCACTTGCTGCTTCACCTGGAGCTGCTTGCGGTAAAGTTGTGTTTACTGCTGAAGATGCAACAGAATGGACTGTTAAAAAGGGTGAAAAGGTTATCCTTGTTCGTCTTGAAACATCTCCTGAGGATATCGAGGGTATGCACTATGCACAGGGTATTCTTACTGCTCGTGGCGGTATGACATCTCACGCTGCTGTTGTTGCACGCGGAATGGGTACCTGCTGTGTATCTGGCTGTGGCGAAATTAAAATGGACGAAGAAAACAAGCAGTTCACACTTGCTGGAAAAGTTTATAAAGAAGGCGACTATATCTCACTTGATGGTTCAACAGGTAATATCTATGGTGAGGCTATCCCTACTGTTGAGGCTACAATCGGTGGCGAATTTGGCAGAATTATGGGCTGGGCTGACCAATACAGAGTTCTAAAAGTCAGAACAAATGCCGATACACCTGCTGATGCTCAAAAGGCTGCTTCGTTTGGAGCCGAGGGTATTGGTCTTTGCCGTACTGAGCACATGTTCTTTGAGGCTGACAGAATTGCTGCTATCAGAGAAATGATTTGTTCTGATACAAAGGAACAAAGAGAAGCTGCTCTTGCAAAAATTGAACCAATGCAACAAGGTGACTTTGAGGCTCTTTATGAGGCTCTTGGTGGTTTCCCTGTTACTATCCGTTTCTTGGACCCACCTCTACACGAGTTCGTTCCAACAGAAGAAAAGGATATTGAGCTTCTTGCAAAAACACAGGGCAAATCAGTTGAGGATATCAAGGCTATTATTGCTTCACTACACGAGTTCAACCCAATGATGGGCCACCGTGGATGCCGTCTTGCTGTAACTTATCCTGAAATTGCAGTAATGCAGACTAAGGCTGTTATCAAGGCTGCTATCAACGTTAAGAATGCACATCCTGACTGGGATATCGTTCCTGAAATCATGATTCCGCTTGTTGGCGAAATCAAAGAGCTTCAGTTTGTTAAATCTTTTGTTACAAAAACAGCTGACGATATCATCGCTGCTGCTGGTTCTGACCTTCACTACAAGGTTGGTACAATGATTGAAATTCCTCGTGCTGCTCTTACAGCTGATGAAATCGCTAAGGAAGCTGAATTCTTCTCATTCGGTACAAACGATTTGACACAGATGACATTCGGATTCTCAAGAGATGACGCTGGCAAGTTCCTTGATTCATACTATGCAAATAAAATCTATGAATCTGACCCATTTGCTAAGCTTGACCAGGTTGGTGTAGGAAAGCTTGTTAAGATGGCTGCTGAGCTTGGCAGACAAACTCGCCCTGACATCAAGCTTGGTATTTGTGGAGAACATGGTGGAGACCCTTCAACTGTTGCATTCTGCCACAGCGTTGGATTATCTTATGTTTCATGCTCACCATTCCGCGTTCCTATCGCAAGGCTTGCTGCTGCACAGGCCTATTAAAAATAGGGATTAGTCAAAAATTCACGATTTCATGGGATTTAACAATAACCTATGAGATGGCAAAAGCCTATCGCAAGGCTCACGGCGGATATCTTCGTGAAAACCAGTGGGAAGACATCACAATGACAATGTGCCTTGAAATCGGTAAATAAAAAAGTAAGTCCTGTATTTGGCGTAAAAACGTCAGATACAGGACTTTTCTTATGAGCTGTTATATGTAAAATAAATCTGAAAGGAATAATTGTATGAATAAAACAGATAGTCGAAGCTTCATACCACACCTCGACCCCAATGTCAAGAACTTTTTTAAGAAGTATCTTGAAAAGTGCAAAGCACAAAACAAACACGATGTCAACCATTTTTCAGAAAAAATAATCACATCTTTAAAAGCAAAAAGTGAAGCATACTTTCAATTGTATGTCAAGCCTTTTTCCACAAAATTATCAGAAAGCTGAGATTTTAGTTATGGCGATATTTCATGTTATAAAGAATTACGGCTACACGGTTATGTCAAATTATCATTTGCGTGACAAGCGATTATCATTAAAAGCAAAAGGACTTCTTTCACAGATGCTGTCGCTCCCTGAAAATTGGGACTATTCTCTAAAAGGTCTTACAGTAATCAACCGTGAAAATATTGATGCAATACGTACAGCGGTTGTCGAGCTTGAAAATGCCGGATATATTACAAGGTATCAAGGGCGTGATGATAAAGGTAAAATGACTGGCAACGAGTATAACATTTATGAAAAGCCAATGTCGGATAATCCGTTATTGGAAAATCCGACAACGGCAAAACCGATAACGGAAAATCCAATGCAATTAATTAAAGAAGTAGATATTAAAGAAAAATCAAATACTGAAGATATAAAATATCAATCTATCAATCAAGATGCGATGGATACGATTGATATTTATCGCAGCATTATTCATGAAAATATTGAATATGATATTCTTTGTCAGCAGGAGGATAAAGAGCTTCTTGATGAAATCTTGGAAATAATGCTTGAATGTATCTGTTCTTCAAAGGAAACAATCTGTATCGGCAAGGAGGATATTCCGAAAGAGGTTGTAAAAAGCCGTTTTCTGAAAATCAATTCTGAGCATATTGAGTATATCCTCTTTTGCATGAAGCGTAATACAACAAAAGTCCGTAATATCAAGGCTTATCTGAAATCAGTTATCTACAATGCCCCGACGACTATGAACAGCTTTTATTCAGCAGAGGTTAATCACGATTTGTATGGCGGATAGATTTATTCGCCTTTACAATCGAAATTGTATGTGGTATAATTTGCTTAAAACTAAGCGACAAATTGAAAATTATTAATGAATATGGGGATGTTGAGTAATGGCGTTTATCGGATTATTTGCTGTGATGGTAATTGCATTTTGCGTTGTTATCTTTCTTGGCGTTGCACCTATACTTACCGGAACCATTCTGATAAAACGAACAGGACACAAAAAGTTAGGAATAGTAATTAGAATTTTGGGATACATAATCTTGATACCAACTATCGTCATAACAGTTATTATGATTGTAATAATGAAGGGCGGACTGAGTTAAGAAGACTTATATATTCTAATTCATCAAGTAGTGTATAACTGAATATTTTTACATAGCAGTCAAGCTCAACAGTTTGACTGCTATTTTCATGCCAAGAGGAGGAAATCACAATGCCCTATCCAATAAAAATCCCTTAGCACAGAGTAAAATTCATAAAGGAGGAATTACCAATGCAGGAGCAAAACTCCGAAAAAACCGTTGCACTTGCAGTGAAAACAGGCAAAATGAGCGCAAAAGTGCTGAAAGACTGCATGAAAGCTTTTCTTGCCTCACAGAAAAATAAATCCCCAAAGGTATATAAGGGAAAGCAATCGGTGAAGCAGCTAACCGCAAGCGGAGCACAGCTTACAAATATTGAAGTCACCGACCAGAATATCAAATCTTTTGATAAAACCGCCCGAAAATACGGCGTTGATTATGCTCTTAAGAAAGATATTACTGGGGAACCGCCGAAATACTTTGTATTTTTCAAAGCAAAGGATATGGATGTGTTGATAATGGCTTTCAAGGAATTTTCTGCAAATCAGCTAAAAAAGGAAGAAAAGCCGTCTATCAAAGCACAGTTGAAAACTCTCGGTGAAAAAGTCAAGGCAAAGGTTCAGGAGCGTACCCGTCAGAAATCCAAAACAAAGGAGGCAGAACTGTAATGAAATTTAATAAACAGAAAGTCGTCAAGGTTCTGCCTTTCCTGATGTTTGGGTACTTTTTCGATAAGCTTTCACAGGCGTTTCAGATGTCGGACGGAGCAAATATCGGTGCACAGATAATGAATACAGTCGGAAATATCGGAACTGTATTTCAAAATCCTCTCCCGAGCTTTAATCCTATTGATTTGCTTGTCGGTGCGGCAGGCGGTGTAATGGTAAAGCTGATTATTTATGTCAAGGGCAAGAACGCAAAAAAATATCGTAAGGGCTGTGAATACGGTTCTGCACGCTGGGGTAATAATGAGGATATCAAACCATATATGGACGCTGATTTTCAGAAAAATGTTATTCTCACAGAAACCGAAAGGCTTACAATGGACGGCAGACCGAAAAGCGGTCCGAAGTACGCACGAAACAAGAATGTTCTTGTAATCGGTGGTTCAGGTTCGGGTAAAACAAGGTTTTATGTTAAGCCGAATCTTCTTCAAATGCATTCGTCATATGTGGTAACTGACCCGAAAGTGTTAGTATTTTAAGGACAGAGAACGTCAACTAAAATTAGGAGGAAAGAATATGAAAAATGAAATTAAAACCGCCCAGTATGTCGCCTTGTATGAACGTCTTTCCAGA
>QKDG01000099.1 GCA_003246805.1 Clostridia bacterium
TTTCTCTGCATTTGGTGCAGCCTTTTCCGGGGCTTTGCCACCATTCTTCAATATTTCTATATAATCCTTGATATCTGAAATCAAAGGTGAAAAATCCGTCGGCTCGGTGTCGCCCTGAACCAGCTCTATTTCAGATTTGAGTGAATCCGATACCCTGAAAACAATATCGAAAAGCGAACGCATATCATACTGAATATCATTGTTCTCTCTGAAAATAAAGAACAAATCCTCTATCCTGTGTGCCAGGACAGACATATTCTCAAGCCCCATCATCGCTGACGAGCCCTTTATGGTATGCATTATCCTGAATATTTCGTTAATGTCTTCCTTTTCCATAGAACTGTTATTTTCAGCCCGCATCAGAATTTCATCAAGTTGCTCAAGTAATGAGGTTGTTTCAAAAATATAAACATCAACCATTGATTCCATTCCAGCTTCAAATCTTGCCATAAATTCACCTGCTTTTAATATTTTTATAATACAATGTACCCATAAAAACTACCTGAATAATTTGTCGAAACCTATTTTAATATGTCATTTTAATTATAACTGAAAAATTACTTTACTACAAGCAAAAAATAAGATATTATATAAATAAAAGTAAAATTTTTTAAGGAGTGTGCGCTATGGCTGATATGCTTAAAATAACTTCACTTGTCAATCCAAAAAACTATACCTCGCCAGTGCGCCCACTTGCACAGTCAGACTCTGTGTTTAATATTGTCGACCTGACAAAAATCGTAAAACCGAATGACCGTTCGTCTGAATTCAGGCAGACGGACAATTCCTCAGCCAATCAAAAAAACGTTGCTGAATTTGGGCTTAACATCTCAAAAAGCCCTTCTTTTACCACCGATTTGTTAAAGGGTTTGCTGAGCAAGGATTTTATTTCACAGATATATGATTCAGACTCACCCGATATTATAAAAGAGTTCAATGAGTTTTCAAAGAACATATTTTTGCCTGGCGACAAAATACTTTCCGACATGGTTTCACAGCAAAAAGGTCTTACCGCCTTTAATGGTGAGCTTTTTGATGTTTTGAGGAATTTATCTTCTCAAACAACCTCGCCTGAGCTCAAAGGCGCTATAACGCAGTTTTTAAAAAATGCATTTTCCCTGCACTCACAAAATTCTGTCATGAAATCATTGTCAACAAACTTTATATACTTATCTCAGGCTCTTTATCCAAGCAGGAGCTTGTCACAATCACTTGAAAAGCTCGGCTTGCTTTTTTTGGGTAACAATGCAGTTTCTGACTTCCCCAATTTAAAAAGCCAGGCGCTTACGCTGCTGTCATCAGTTGAAAACAGCCTTATCGCAACAGACGATATTAACAACCTGGTCAGCCTTATCAAATATAATTTATCTCGTTTTTCCGGAAATACTGTTGCATTCGAAAAAAGCTTTGATAGTTTGTTGAATATAATAAATGATTCCAGCCTTAAAGAAAGCCTCAAAGCAATGCTTTCTGATTATATTCAGAGCGACAGTATCCCTGAAATTTCAAAAATGGCACTGACGGCAGATACAGAAATATCCTCACAAATTGATATGATAACCCGCGACCTTGCCAAGCTTGCAAGGGAAGGCGCAAAGGATATCATACCGGATAAGCTAAGCGAATCGCTCGACAATGTTACGCAGCAGCTTATAAAAGTAATTGATAATCAGGGCAAGCATCCTGTTGTCAGCCTTGCTGATGCTAATGATTTGCTGGCAGAAATGCTTTCTCTGGTGCTTCCACAGTCTGCCGATGAAAAAACAAAGAAGCTTCTTGAAAATTTTAGCCATACAAAAAACCTCAACGCACTTGTAAACCGTTTAAGCTTTATTCTTAACAGTATTGATGACTATGATACTAAATCAAGCATTTCAAATGTGATGAACGAGCTGCTCACTGCCCTTTCAAACTCTGATGATATTATTTATCGGCAGCCAACCTCAATGGACTATCTTTCATCATTTTTATCAAAATGTATCAATAATGAAAATATTGCTCATCTTGGAATTGTCGACCCTGACACACTGGTGCATAGCCTGCTTTCAGCACCTGGTGTATACACGCCCCTGTTGCATTTTGTTCTGCCTGTTCAGATCGGCGATATAAAAGCTTTTGGAGAGGCATGGATATACAACCCGACGACAGATAAAGGTGTGCCAAACACCGAAAATATCAACCATATTTTCTTGAATTTTGATATTCAAAGCATTGGTTCCTTTGAGCTTGAAATGTTTACATATAAAAACACTATTGATATAAATCTTTTCTGCCCGAATAATCTTGACAGTTTTTTTGCTAAAATAAGCTCTAAGTTTTTTAAAATCGCAAATAACGCCGGGTTTTCAGTAAAATCTGCAAAAATACTGCCACTTAAAAAAATCAGGAACCTTGCAGAGGTGTTCCCTGTTGTTTCTGAAAGGAGAGTAGGGCTTAATGTCAAAATCTAAAAACAGTAACCTTAAAAGTGCAGTTGCTTTAAGATACAACACCGACAAGGATTATGCCCCTGTTATTGTTGCCTCCGGACACGGTAAAGTAGCTGACAGAATTATAGAAGTCGCTGACCAGAACGGCGTTCCTGTTTTCAGGGATGACAGCACTGCGGCTGTTCTTACCATGCTTAATGTTGGTGAACAAATTCCCGCCTCTTTATATGAGGTTATTGCTGGTATCTATATTGAGGTGCTAAATCTTTCGCAGGAACTGAATGAAAGCAAGCTATAATTGCTTTTCAGCGTGTCAACAAAACCGTAGCTTTGTGTGATAGAGTATTAAGAGGATACTTGTTTGATTGTTAAAATTTCTAATCAATTGTTATTATTACTATTAAAATAGCCCCCACGAATGTGGGGGCTTCAGCTTGTAGAAAAAGTCCTTTTCTACAATTTTATTATAAATTGTAGCACGTATTTGCGGGGGCTTTGCGGTCGCCCCCACACCCCTTCGCATCAAAAATCATAGTTTTTCGACAGGCTGTATCCCCCACCTTCGTGGGGGCTTTTTGTTATAAGACAGCTATCTGCACCTGGCCTTCATGAATAAACAGCTTACAATGCTGATAAAGCTCCTTGATTTTTATTACAGCATCGTTTATTGTTATTCTTACGCCGGGATGAAGCTCCTTGCGGCATTCAAGGAAAAGATCCTGCTTATTTTCAAGATATTCATCAATTTCTCCGATTCTGTTCTGCATCTGTAACGCCTGATGCTTATGCACAAGGATTGTTTTCCTGGCACTTACAAGAATTTCGTTTTTATCCTGTGGGAGTTTGCCGTACTCAGCCTTTTTTGCTGAAAGAAATTCAACAATTTTCGTCAGCTTTTCTTCTTCCTGGCGCATTTCTTCAAGTTTCTTTGAAAGCGAGTCCTTTTCCTGCATCATTATTGCGTTATCGCCAATGACAATATTTGTTGCAAGGTAGCTTTTTGCGCCTATTACGCTTGCATATAGATTTTTTGTGGCAATTATGCTTCCCCCAATAATTGTTCCTGTGCCTGTATTGCAAAAAATATTGCCCCTGCAAAATACATTGCAGGAAATCAGATTCTTTGCCTTTAATTCCTCAAAGCAGTCAATGCTTGTGTTCTCTGCAAAATCTATTTCAACCACATTGCCAGAAATTATTGCGCTGCCTATTGCTCCGTTTTTAACAATGATTTTACCCTCAGCCGTGAGCTTTGCGCTAAACGCACCACCATAAACCGTCAATGATTTTCCACACGTAACCGAAAAGCCTTCCCTTACATCGCCTTTTATAACAACATCCCCGACGAAGTCGATATTTCCTGTTGAAATATCAATGTCGCCATTGATTCTCACCACAGTTTCAACCGAGAACCTCTCATTCTTATAAACAAGGTTGCCCGAACAGCTTGCATAAAGCTGCAAGCCATCCTCTGTTAATGCAATATTCTCAGAGTATGTTACTTTTGCAGGTTTTCCAGGCTTGGGATTAATTTTTTCGTTTTTTACATTTATTCCGGCTTCGCCCTCTGTTTCCTTTGTGATATTTGCTATTACTGTTCCCTTTTCAATATTCCGGATAAGGCCGAGGTCCCTATAATCAACAAAACCCTTATTATCCTCTTTTGGCATACCCGAAACCTTTTTTTCATATAAGAAAGTGATTGTTCCGTCTGTACCATCTTTTGCTGGCAAACAATGCGCAATTGTGTGCATTTTGTCAAACAATTTCTGGTTGATTATTTTGTTTATCATTACATAGTCAATGCCATAGACAATGCCCTTTGCTTTGAGTTCATTAAAAACCTGGTCTCTTGTCACGTCATTTCCACCGTTTTGTGCTGAA
>QKDG01000144.1 GCA_003246805.1 Clostridia bacterium
GTGAAAAGCATTATTGCAAAAAAAAGTAAAACAAGTTGAAACAGTATAAGAAACAGCGTTACAGTAAGCCTTCCAAAAAAGAACTTTACTACTTTTTTCATTATAACCTTACCTTTTGTAATTATTTATTGCATTAGAATATATATCGAATAAAATACCAGCAATACCTTCGGCTCCTGATTTTTCGACACTTTTCTTTACTCTAAGGGAAAAATCGTTGTATTCATCCTTGCTTAACTTTTGAAGATACTTTATTTTCTCGTACATTTCATTAGCATCAGAATAGATAAAACCATTTTCGCCGTCAGAAATCTGGCCCTGATTTGATTCGTCTTTAATATATAAAACAGGAAGTCCGGAGGCCATTGCTTCAAGCATTGAAATTGAATGCATTTCGCTAAGAGATGCAGTTATATAAAAATCACAGGCGTAATAATAATGAGGAAGCTCGTGATGAGGAATTTTACCTGTAAAAATAATCATTTTGTCAATCTGGTATTCTTTTGCAAGGTTTTCAAGGCAAGCACGTTCAGGGCCGTCACCAAAAATAACAAGCTTAATGTTATCTGATTCAGATATTGTATCCTTCCAGTATTTAAACAACGTATCAATGCCCTTTTCTTTGCCGAGCCTTCCGCAGAAGCAGCCAACAAAATCTTTATCTTCAATTCCATTTTCAGCGCGGAATTTCATAGTTTTTTCTCTATCTATTTTATCAGGGGCAAAAATATCAAGCTCAGCAGAATTTGAAATCACAAATACTGGTTTATCAACACCGCATTGCTTTAAAAAATCGTCAACCTTTTTTGAAGGGCCTGTTATAGCCGTAGCTTTTTTGGCAAGCATTTTAAAATAAACGTGTGATACATCTCTTACAATTGGGACAAAAGGCTTTTTTGCAATATAATGAATATAATCATCATACATTGTGTGCAGGGTATAAACATAAGGTATTTTTAATGTTCTTGCAATAAAAGCGCCAGAAAGCCCGATACCAAACTCATTGTGGATATGAATAATATCAGGTTTAAACTTTTTGATGATAGAAAGCCTTTGATGGCTTAAAGGTGAAGAAAGGCTATAATTATATATTTTCTTTGTTGTAATTGCAGGGCAACGTAAAACACCTTTTTCAATATAGTTTTTGCGTGAGGATGCATCTGCTGTAACAATCAAGACCTCATGCCCTAAAATCTGAAGCCCTTCAGCAAGTATTTTAACATGTGTTGCAACTCCATTTATTTGAGGTAAATAGGTTTCAGAAAATATTGCAATACGCACAAAAATCCCCCAAAAAATTCAACACAAATTTGTTATTTTGTAACTTGAGTATTTGGAAATTGTACAAAAATGTACTTTTTTTGCATTGATGTTTTGATAATTATTAACATACCCATAAACTGCTAATACCGCTAACAAAAGATATGGCACTCGAAAATATTTTAAATATAATTAGGATATTGTTATTGGAAAAACAATTTTTCAAGAAAGTAAGCCTCAGTTCCTTGTTCCTTAAAGATTAATGCACACTCTTGTCGGTCTTTATGGGTATTAGTTTATATTGTATAGTCAACAGTATAGTTGTGTTTTGTAATACATTAATTAGCCGAAAGCACATCAGTGCACATTTAAGTTAATTATATCATAAAACGCATAAATGTAACAAGACCCCGCAAAAAGTGCGAGGTCTTGCTAAAAGTTCCATTATATTAAATTTGAATTTCATGTTTTTTATGCTATGAATCAAAAATTATTGACAGATTCTTCCGCCCTCTATAACAATTTTATCATCAGCGAATGATGCTACTTTTGGTGAATGCGTAACAATAATTACACACTTATTGTGATTTTTTGCAAGGTCAGTTAGTATATTCATTATGCTGTCTTCTGTTGCGCCATCAAGATTTCCTGTTGGTTCATCTGCAAGTATTATATCCGGATTGTATGATAAGGCCCTTGCTATTGCAACTCTTTGCTGTTCTCCGCCTGAAAGCTTTAAAACCCTTCGTTTTGCCTTGGATTCATTAAGCTCAACTTTTTCCAGTATGCTGATAGCCGCTTCCTTTTTATTTTTAATATGTTTTCCTGATACATCCATTGACAATATTACATTTTCTTCTGCTGTTAGCTGTGGAAGAAGATTGTAGCCCTGGAATATAACGCCTACCATATGGCTCCTGAAATTTGATTTGTTAATTCTGCTTACATTCTTTCCGTTATATAATATAGTTCCGTCCGTGGGGTTTGTTAAGCCTGAAAGCAAGGATAAAAGCGTTGTTTTTCCTGCCCCCGATTTACCTACAATAGCATAAATCTTGCCCTTTTCAAAATTTACATTTATATCACTCAAAACATCTTTGTTTGCACCTTCATATGAATAGTACAAGTTTTTAATTTCTAAAACACTCATTATTAAGCCTCCTAATTCCTGTTTGATAGTATTTTTAGTGGTTCATATCGCAAAATTGAGCCAACTGAGGCGCAGCTGCTGACTATTGTTAATACTAGACCTATTCCAATAAGCTGCATTACAACAGCCAAATCAGTTGATGCTGAAATACTGTCTATATAGCTGACATCAGTATCGGTAGTGCTGTTTCCCATCATACCCATTCCGCCACCAAAAGATGCTCCCCTGCCAAAATTGTTGTTGTAAGTTACTTCATGTGATTGTGCAGAAGAAATCTGGATTTCAAGCAAATTGTCAGCAACAGGAGCAGAAGCTAAGGCTCCTACGGATGTTCCTATAATAATTGCTGTTATCGTAACAAAGAATAGTTCTGTCATAAACTGCAATGCAACCTTCCATTTTTTCATGCCTATTGCAGTTAAAACCCCGACCTCGTATTTTCTTTCACGTATGTTGAAAATATTTATTACTACTAAAATTATTCCGCCGATAAGCCATACAAGAATTAAAAATACATCTGCAAACTGGCTAAGATTTTGAATAGGCACAAGGCTTTCTTCATAATTACTTATATCGGTTGAGGTAACCTGATAATTATCAGGTAGTCCAAGCGCTGTTGCATCTGTCTTGAAGTTTTCATACGATTCAACATCAGTAAAGGAATATACACCGCTTTCCACTGTTCTTAAAGCCGTAGTGGATTCATTGCCATTATCATCTGTTTCTACAACTGCATTTGCTACTGAAGATTCAACAATTGCATTTAAAGTATTATAGCTTGTATAAATATAGTTTAAAGGGTCCTGTGATGTTGAAAACTTCATCATTCCGCTGTCACTTGAACTGGTTGTGCTGAAAATTCCAGCAATTGTGAGAGTGTAAGTTTCAGTACTTACATTGGGATTTGTTAGATTTATTGTATCACCAACTTCAAGGCTGTTATCAGAGGCTAAAATATCACTGATGATGCAGGAGTTGTCGCTTTCTTCAAAAGAGAATACTTCTCCTTCTGTAATAATATTTGTTCCGTTTACAAAGTTGCTCATAGCTGCTTCGCTGCTATATCCTATTATTGTAAAATCTCCTTGCTGCCCCATTCTGCCGAATCCAGCACCAGGCCCGAACTGTTGATTGCCTGTTTTATTCTGTTCGTTACTTTCAGTTCCCTGAGCAGAATCAGTTGTTTCTGTTATTTCGTCCTCGCTGTATGGCTCGATTCCATCGCCTTTTGATACTGAGCTTTGCAGAGAATAGTTAAATGCCTTTACATATGAAGACTGAGCATATGTTTGCATTTCTTCAAGAGAAAGCGACGAATATTGGCTCATAAGGGTTCTCAGCGTATTTCTGTCGTTATTCGACTCAGTCTGAAGCTTTTGCATATCTACTCCGATAGTAGCTGTGATTGAAAGATTACTGAAATTTTGCTCCTCTGCTGTTTTAGCTGCCTCTTTAATCGATAATGCAATACAGCTTGAAACAGCAATAACAAGTGTTATTAGTCCTATCAAAATATTTCTGCCTAAGCTTCTTGAAATATTTTTAAAAGCATTTTTTACAATATACATTGGTTTTTACCATCTCCTTTTAAATTATATTAATATTATATTTTCAACTTATGATATTTTTGTGAGAAGTTCCAATGCTTTGTTAATAAAAATATAGAATAAATCTAACTTTTGATGTTTTTAAAAAAACTAATGAAAATGACTTGATAATTACAGCAAATGCATCTATAATAATAAGAAAACAAAGTATAGATGGTAGATTATATGAATAGATTAATTAACAAGATAAATAACATTTTTTCTTTAAAAGAACTGTCTCCGGATTTTTTGCGGTTTTCATTGTTGCATTCGCTTTTTCTCTCCTTTATATTAATACAAAGCTTTTTTATAAATACACTGTTATTCAGATTGACCAGTGATAAAAGTATTGTTGCATTATATAATGTTTTGACCTGGTTTTTTGTTGCTTTTTTCATGACAATTGCCGTTATTGTTGTTAAAAAAACGTCCCTCAGGTTTATTTTTATAATATCGATAATATTTTACATAATTATGTATATTTTCTTTTTAAACTTTATGTCTGAGCTTAACGACCACATTTTATTGATTTCTCTGCTATTTTCAGTCGGCGGAGGATTTTACTGGATTGGTTTTTCGTATTCACTGCTAAGCCTTAATTCAGAAAGCCAGAAGCCACTTGCTCTTGCATGGCTTGGAATAATAGCAACAATTGTAAACCTTATAATTCCAACTTTTGCAGGATACATTATTTCACTTTTTGACGGTATAAGTGGCTATTATGTTATCTTTTTTATAGCTCTTGTTTTTGCGGTTCTTTCAATTATTACAGCGATTACAATGCCAAAAATTCAATATGATGATAAACGGACAAAATTCAGAAGTGCTTTTTCTGAAATAAAAAGAAACAAATCATTATCATTCTCGTTACTTGGTGAATTTACAAGGGCAATACGTGAAGGCGCCTTTATGTTTTTACTGAATATTCTGCTTTTTGAAATTATACAAAATGAATTTATTATTGGGCTAAATGTTCTAATATGCAGTATTATAACGCTTGTTGCACAATGGCAAACAGCACGTATTACATATAAGTTCAAATATCATAAAATCATTAACTTCTCAACAACTGTACTGGTAGTATCTTTGTTTTTGTTGCTGTTTAATTTTTCTCCTACAACAATTATATTAATTAGTGTAGTCAATGGTTTTTTCAATGCTTTTTTAATTAACCCCTCTATGAATATATTCTTCAGCGCTGTTGCTGCAGCAGATTCTGACAACAACATAAGATTTGAAGTTATTTCATTCCGGGAATATCTTCTTTTTGCTGGCAGGGCACTTGGAATACTTATAGTTTTTTCTATGCCAGCAACACCACAAGGCTATACCTTAGGAATGATTATTCTTACAGCCTCACAATACCTGATGTCGTTTATTTATACAAAAGCAAAGAA
>QKDG01000045.1 GCA_003246805.1 Clostridia bacterium
ATTAATCGATAGTTGACAAAATTTTTTTAAAAATATATAATTATTAACATGCTGGAATAACTCAGCTGGTAGAGTAGCTCATTCGTAATGAGCAAGCCGAGGGTTCAAGTCCCTTTTCCAGCTCCATTGCGTATTAATTATTAAAGCTCCGCCATTTATGCGGAGCTTTAAGTTTATGTTTATACTATTGTTGTCATACTGATGGTGACTCCTAAATTTTATTATTACAATTAAGTATATCCATATATTTTTGTTGCATTGTCAAAAAATATTGGTGTCTTCGGCGGACACAGAGTTAAAAATGCAAACAATGATACTATTAGTATAATTATTGAGAATGAGGTCTTCCAGTCTATCTTATCGGGTTTTCTGTAAAAGTGAATGCCAGCAAGCTGCCCGACTATAACGCTTAAAATAAAATCAGCTACATCAAAGATAATACTGTCAAATCCAAAGAATTGCGTAAAAGCATAGTAAAAACAAATCATAAACAAAACGGATGCAACCAGTGCGGCTATGCACCCAAAAAACCACTTATTTGGATTTATTTTATCCTTATCTTTATTAATTATGTAATAAGCCATCCACCAAATTATTACAGGCAGAAGAAACAGCTTTGTATGCTCCCATACGCTTTCATTTACTGGAACAAACAGCCCGATAACTTTATTCTTGCCAAGCCAGTCATAAATAAAATGCAATATCGAGCCTGCGATAATGATAAACGGAATTCCTATGAGAATATATTTTTCTTCTTTCTTTAAGTTCATAAAAAACACCTCCATAATATAGTATGTCTTTTATGCTTAAAATATTATTTTGTGTTTAGAATTCTTTCAATGTTTTGCTTATCAGTTTTGCAGTATCCTATCGGAGTAGGATGCTTTTTAAAAAAGCCATGAAAATCCGAACCTCCTGTTACAATAAGTCCGTATTCCTCTGCTGTTGACAACAGCCTTTTTCTTGCTCCTTCACTATTCCTTGGGTGATAAACCTCTATACCTTTTATTAGCCTTTTTTCAGCAAGCTCATTAATAATATCAAATGAATCATACTCCTCAGGATGAGCAAATACAGGCACGCCCCCTGCTTCATCAATGATTTGCAATATTTCATAAATATCGAAATAATCTATCGGCTCGTAGCAGCTGCCTGAATATGAGAATAGTGATGATTGAATATCCCCGCAGATTGATTCAGAAAGCCCCATATTTGCAACAGCCTGCATAATATGGCATTCATATATTGACTGGCTTTCCCCTTTGAATTTTAAAACATCTTCCAAGGTTATAGGATACAGCTTTTTAACCTTCTCTATTGCCTTAAACTTTTGAGCAGTGCGGGTTTTAAGCGTTACATCAAGATACCTCTCAAGCACCTTCATATCCTTTGGCTGATAGCAAAGAATATGTGCCGACCTTTTTCTTGACTTATCTCTGCATGAGCACTCAACACCGTTGATAATTTTAACACCATGTTTTTCACCATAGAAATTGGCTTGCTCAATCCCGGCGATGGTATCATGGTCTGTTAACGCAATGCAATCAACGCCTGTTCTCTTTGCATATATTATTATTTCTTCCACAGTAGCTGAGCCATCAGAGAATGTGCTGTGGCAATGTAAATCAGCAAACATAATATCTCCTTATTTTAAATAGAATAATATAATCATACAGCAAAAATGCCAATCTTATTGATTGGCATTTTTAATAATTTCTAAATTTTTTCACCGGTTGGCAAAATAAAATATCTTTCAAAAGAGCAATCAACAGCCTCTGCCATTTTTTCAAGGTCATTTACTGTGAACTTGCCTCTCTTCATTTTCCCATTCAGTGATTGTGGCGTCAGCCCTATTTTCCTGCTTAATTCAGCAAGGCTTATCCCGCTTCTGATACACAAAATTTTTATTTGCTCATTAACTGTCATTTCCATCACCTCAACTGGTGTAATTATATCACATAATATGGAAATATTCAATATTTTAAATGGAAAAATATTATATTTATTACTTTTTACATAAAAAAATACAATAAACGAGCATTTTCATTAATATTTGCCTATTCAACAGTTACATTTGTATAATAATGTGTTAGTATCTGTATATAATCCCAGCCTTCAATTGTTGCATAAAGCTGTGCGCCCTCTGCCGGCATACCAACGCCATGCCCATAACCGTATGAAACAAAATAGAAATTTCCATCCTTATACTGAATAGTAAAAGCAGGAGATAATACATTGTCGTAGCCTAAAATTTGTTCCCTGAATATTGTACCATTAATTTTTACATCTGTTCCATTTATTTTGCATGTCGAATTTCCGTCAATTATCAATCCGTTTACATAGTTGCCATCAACAATCTCAGTGATGTTAAACCAGTTTTCCGGCTTATCTGACAATACTATGCTTGTTTTTCTTTCTATAATAGCTTTAACCTGCTCGGTTGACAAAACTCTTGTTGCTGAGTATTGACTTGACTGGCTATCATATGCGCTCTCCACGCTTACAAGATATGGCGTGTTTGTTCCCCAACAATAATTGCTTGAAAGTGTTGTGCCCCCGGTAGATGCACAATAAACTGCACATATATACTGACCATTATAATATATAGCCTGGCCGTCAACCGCTGTAACGCAGTCCTTAACAGCCTGTGAAACGTCGCTGTTCAAACCAACAGAAGGTGTAATCCCCCTTAACTGATTGTATTTGAGATAGGTATACGCAGCAACCGCAAAGGCTTTTAAGGTTTCTTCATCAAAAGCAGTTTTGCCTGCATTCTCACCCGAATTATAATGCGCCCCAACCTCATTTCTTACTATCTGGCAAACTAAATCGTAGCCGTTCATTGTATAGGTACCCCTTGTATTGATATCATATACTGTAAAGGTTTCGTTTCCATACTTTGCATTTATTGATGGCAATTGCTCCTGAACATTTGGTGCCTGCTTTGTCATTGCAGTTACCTGTGTATATATTATACTGCCTTCTGATTCATCCTGTATATTATCCTGATTATCATCAATCATTATATCATCGGATGAGTTTGCATCAGCATAAGTGTATTCTGACTGATTAATCAGCAAACAATTGTTCACGTTAATCAGACTAACAGCTATTATCAACACAGCAACAAATAAAAGTGACATTTTTATAGTTCTATTAGTTTTAATGCTTTTCAACTCCATTCCTATAATAATTTACAAATAATGTAAAAATGTATGTGGTACTTGTACATTCTATTGATTTTGTATTCAAAAGTCAAGTATTATTGTTACCCAAATGTAATTTTTTATATGAATAACAGAAAAAATTTGTCTAACAATAAAATCTTTATGCTATTTTTACTAAAAACATATTAATATATTAGCTACAAATAATTGTAAATATTTTACTTATAAATTACTATTGACCTATTTAAGCTTGCTTATTCACATATTTTTTTAATGATGAGATTATATATTATATCAGGGGGGGTGAACTGTATGAACTTGAAAAATAATAATATTACTGTTAGTGAGATTATGAGCAATCCGCAGGCAAAAAAATATCTTCTTGATGAGCTTGCAGGAATTATCAATCCACAGATGCTTGCTTTTGCATCTAATATGACATTAAAAAATGTTCTTGCTTTTGCAGAAGGGAGAATATCAAAGGAAAAAATGTGCATTATGCTAAAAAAGCTTGAAGAATTTTAATATTAAAAGTTTGACGATTTATAGAAAACAATTGATTTGTGTGGTATAATTAATAAAAAACTTGAAAAGGGAGAATATGATGATAAAGGACCAATACATAAAATTTACTTTACCAGTTAAAAAATCTATCGCTCTTATAGCACATGACGGAAAAAAGCCACAGCTTATCGAATGGGTTGATAAAAATAAGGAAATACTCAAACACCACGAGTTATGCGGAACAGGAACTACTGCACGCCTTTTATCAGAGAAGACAGGACTATCAGTAAAAGGTTATAACAGTGGCCCTCTTGGGGGGGACCAGCAGATTGGCGCTCGCATAACCGAGGGCCAGATAAATTTTGTTGTTTTTTTATATGACCCGCTTGAAGCACAGCCACATGACCCCGACGTTAAAGCTTTGACGAGAATCTGCGCCGTGTATGATATCCCTATGGCAAACAATATTTCTACTGCTGATTTCTTAATTAAATCCTTTTATATGGATAATGAGTATGAGCACAGCGTAGTAAACTATAATGCTAATCTTTGCGAGAGAATTGAGTCGTTTAAATAATTGAACTAT
>QKDG01000062.1 GCA_003246805.1 Clostridia bacterium
ATTTGGCGGAAAGAGAGGGATTCGAACCCTCGGTGAGTGTTACCCCACACACGAGTTCCAGTCGTGCGCCTTAGACCAGCTCAGCCATCTTTCCATTAATTGTGCTTAAATATTATAACAAATAGTTTTGCAAAAAGCAAGCCTTTTTACCCTTTTTTCGATAATTTAAAAAGCGTAAATATTCTCAGCACTATTTGAATATATTTTCATATATTACAAATAGTATATTATATTGAAAATATTATATTTTTAATATAATATTTGGCTTGTTTGTAATGTAAAAAAAATTTGACAAAAAAATTCAAAAAATTTATTGACATAGAAAAACTCCTGTGATACAATTAAGCGTAGTTTTTAGAGTTTTATGCTATTTAAAGCAAGCAAAAACACCATTGACCATTCTTTTTTTTATAAAAAAAGAAAACAGGCCATACGGACAGCCGGGTCAACTGCCGAGAGCAGCATCAAGCTGCATTATTGATTGAGTTAAAAGCTCAAATTTTATAAGTTGGTTACTTTATAACCTAGGTGTAACATCTACACATACTTGTGAAACGGTCAATAAGAGTAGTAAAAGTAAGTTCTTGCTATATAGACTCTAATATCTGCTTTTTTAAATTGAAATTTCGATTTATAATAGGCTACGTTTTTTATTATGCTCAAGTTATGTTGTGGTAAAAGCCATAATATGCTTGAGTTTTATTTTTTATAACAGGGAGGGAACAGTGTGGAGAATAAATTGACACTATATGGATTCAATAATCTTACCAAATCACTCAGCTTTAATATTTATGATGTTTGCTATGCCAAAAGTGCAAGAGAACAAAAGGATTATATTGCTTATATTGACGAACAGTATAATTCAGAGAGGCTTACAAATATTCTTTATGATGTAACAAATATGATAGGTGCAAATGTTTTGAATGTTTCAAAGCAGGACTATGACCCTCAAGGGGCAAGTGTAACCTTTTTAATTGCTGAGGAATCTATGGTAAGGTCAAAAAACGGGGATACTGTTGTTGCACATCTTGACAAAAGCCACGTTACTGTTCACACTTATCCTGAATTTCATCCTGATAATTCAATCGCTACATTCAGGGTGGATATTGATGTCGCAACCTGTGGTGAAATCACACCACTTAGCACTCTTGATTATCTTATAGGAAGTTTTGATTCTGATATTATCACTATGGATTACAGGGTTCGTGGATTTACAAGGGATATTGGCGGTAAAAAGCTTTTTATCGACCATAAGATTAATTCTATCCAGAATTATATTGACCCTGTTACCCTTACAAAATACGATGCAATTGATATAAATGTTTATCAGTCCAATATTTTTCACACCAAAATGCTTATTAAAGATGTTGACCTTCAAAACTATCTATTCAATACTGATGTTTATGAGCTTGCACCAAAAATAAGGCTTGATATAACTAATAATTTAAGAAAAGAAATGATTGAAATTTTCAGCGGTACAAATGTATACTAAGGGGAGGATACGCATTGATGAATAGACTTGACCAGGAAAAAGCACCAATTTTAGACGCACTAAAAGAATTTAAAAAAATGCGTGTTGTCCCATTTGATGTTCCGGGGCATAAAAGGGGAAAGGGTAACGAAGAACTTGCCGACTTTTTGGGGGAAAAATGTGTTACAGTTGACGTTAATTCTATGAAGCCGCTTGATAATCTTTGCCACCCTGTTTCTGTAATAAAAGAAGCTGAAGATTTAGCTGCCGAGGCATTTGGTGCTGCGCATGCTTTTTTTATGGTCAGCGGAACGACAAGCTCTGTTCAGGCAATGATACTTTCGGTATGCAAAAAAGGCGACAAAATCATTCTCCCCAGAAATGTCCACAGGAGTGTTATCAATTCTCTTATCCTTTGTGGAGCTATACCAGTGTATGTAAACCCACAGATTAATCACGAGCTTGGTATTGCACTTGGAATGTCACTCAAAGATGTTGAGCAGGCTATTATCAATAATCCTGATGCCGTAGCAGTTTTTGTTAACAACCCGACATATTACGGAATATGCTCAAATTTAAAAGCGATAACTGACCTTGCTCACAAAAACAATATGTATGTTCTTGCCGACGAAGCACACGGAACACATTTTTATTTTGGGGATAACCTCCCACCTTCTGCAATGAGTGTTGGGGCTGATTTAGCATCTGTAAGTATGCATAAATCAGGGGGCTCACTCACTCAAAGCTCTTTTTTATTGTGTGGAGAGAACGTCAACGCCAATTATGTAAGACAAATAATTAATCTTACGCAAACCACAAGTGGTTCTTACCTTTTATTGTCAAGCCTTGATATT
The DNA here is from genome assembly GCA_003246805.1 of Clostridia bacterium. Taxonomy (GTDB): domain Bacteria; phylum Bacillota; class Clostridia; order Oscillospirales; family Ruminococcaceae; genus SZUA-444. The sequence goes on from QKDG01000062.1 coordinate 2,326, forward strand.
TCAAGAAGAAACCTTGCATTAAACGGAAAGGAAATTTTTAAGAAGGTTATAGATTTTGCTGAATATGCAAGGGAGGAAATCAACAACATCGGCGATTTTTATGCTTATTCAAAGGAGCTTATCAACGGCGACACTGTTTTTGATTTTGATATCACAAAGCTTTCGATAAACACACTTAATGTTGGGCTTGCTGGTATTGAAGTTTATGATTTGCTAAGGGATGAATATGATATACAGGTTGAGTTTGGTGATATCGGGAACATTCTTGCTTATATTTCCGTCGGTGACAGGCACAAGGATATAGAACGCCTTGTTAGCGCTTTGTCAGAAATCAGGCGCCTTTATAAAAAAGACAAAACCGGAATGATGAGCCACGAATATATCAATCCAAAGGTTGCTCTTGCACCACAGGAGGCTTTTTATGCAGACAAAGAGCAGTTGCCTATAAGCGACACAAAGGGAAGAATATGCACTGAATTTGTAATGTGCTATCCGCCGGGAATACCTATTCTGGCACCTGGTGAAGAAATCACTAATGATATTATTGATTATATAATCTACGCAAAGGATAAGGGATGCTTTATGACTGGGCCTGAGGATATGGCTGTTGAAAAGCTGAACGTTTTAAAAGGGGGTATTTAATTGGAACTTTGGTATAGTGAAAAGCATACAAAAAACTGTAAATTCTCAATAAGAGTAAACAAACAGCTTTATAGCGGGCAAAGTGAATTCCAGAGAATAGACGTTTTTGAATCAAAGGAGTTCGGCAGATTTTTAACCCTTGACGGTTATATGATGCTTACAGAAAAGGACGAATTTATTTATCATGAGATGATTACTCATGTTCCTATGGCTGTGCACCCTGCTGTTAAGAATGTTCTTGTTATCGGTGCTGGTGACGGTGGAGTAATCCGTGAGCTTACAAGATATAGCGTTATTGAGAATATTGATTTGGTTGAAATAGATGAAATGGTTGTAAAGGTTTGCAAGGAATTTCTTCCCAAAACTGCCTGTGGCTTTGGCGATAAAAGAGTTAACCTTATATTCCAGGATGGTTTAAAGTATATAAGAAAATGTGAAAATAAATATGACCTTATCATTGTTGACTCAACTGACCCTTTTGGCCCGGGAGAAGGCTTGTTTACTAAAGAATTTTATGGGAACTGCTTTAAGGCTTTAAAAGAAGATGGTATAATGGTTAATCAGCACGAAAGCCCATTTTATGACGAAGATGCTGTTGCAATGCAAAGGGCACACAAGCGAATTGTTGAGTCCTTTAATATCAGCAGGGTTTATCAGGCGCATATTCCGACATATCCGTCAGGCCACTGGCTATTCGGCTTTGCGTCAAAAAGATATCATCCTGTCGGTGATTTGAAAGCAAGGGAATGGAATCAGCTTGGATTTAAAACAAAGTATTATAACACCAATCTGCACATGGGAGCATTTTATCTCCCCAATTATGTTGAGGAGCTTTTAGAAGATGTTGAATAAGAATATTGAAGCTTTTATAGGTTGTGACAAGGATTATAACGAGGCTGACATTGTTATTTTCGGTGCGCCCTTTGATTCCACAACCTCATACCGCCCGGGAACACGCTTTGCAAGCAAGGTAATGCGCTCTGAATCATTTGGGCTTGAAACTTATAGCCCGTATCAGGATAAGGATTTATGCGATTATAATATTTTTGATGCCGGCGATTTAGAACTCCCCTTTGGCAATACTGAACGTGTTTTGAATGAAATTTCACAAATGACTAAAACAATATTGGATGACGCTAAAATTCCTGTAATGATAGGCGGGGAGCACCTTGTTACTCTTGGTGCAGTGCGTGAAGTGTTTCAAAAATATCCTGATTTGCATATTATTCATTTTGATGCACATACAGATTTGCGTGAGGATTAT
>QKDG01000119.1 GCA_003246805.1 Clostridia bacterium
TTGAAATCTTGTTCAGCCCTTGCTCAATCTGAACAATTGAGGCAGTCTGATGAGCTGAAGCAGTATAAATCTCATTGATAAGCCCGGTAGTAACAGTCGAACTAATGATGATATTGCTTAAAGATTGTGCCGTATCCTGTGAGATAGTTCTGCCAGCTTCAATCGCATCCATTGCATTTTTTACAAGAATAGCGGTTTCCTTTGAGGCCTCTGCGCTTTTTCCGGCAAGTGAGCGTACTTCATTTGCTACAACTGCAAAGCCTCTTCCGGCTGCGCCTGCGCGTGCCGCTTCAACCGAGGCATTCAAAGCAAGTATATTGGTCTGGAAAGCAATTGCGTCAATTGTCTTTAATATTTTACCAATCTGCTGTGAGGTGGTGTGAATATTTTCAATAGCTTCGGTCATTTTGTCGATATGCGAATGCCCGGACTGTATATCATCATATGCTTTTTCAGAAAACTCCTTAGCCTTCTCTGCACTTTGTGAATTAAGCTTTGCTTTGTCAGAGATTTCAGTTACAGTTGATGCAAGCACCTCAACGGCACTTGCCTGCTCGGCGGCCCCGGTTGAAACATTGTCGACAATATTGTATATATCGTTTGAGGATAAAACGACTTTATTTGAAATATCCTTCATTTCTTTCATTAAAACACGCTGCTTGTTAATTAAATCTTCCGTCTGCTTCATTTTTTCTTCAACGGTATAAAGAAGATTTTTTGCCTCTTCTTCTTTGGCTTTAAAGGAATTAATAAAGTTGCTGCCAGTTCTACATATAACATTTACACTAAAAATGCCAAACATTGTTTCTGCCCAGAAGATAAAGGCTTTTTCAGCTGGAATAGCAGCGAAAAACTGCTGCTTGAATATAAGGAAAAACACAACATAAACAGCATTGATAAGAATCGCATGCAACAAAAGCAGCCTTTTATCAAAATAAAGAGCAACTAAAATATATGTTACAAGAAGCCCTGTGAGTGTTGTATAATCCCCATAGCCGAACAATGTTGGAATTAGCGACAGCCCCACAGAAAATACAGAACAGGACGCCATTCGGGAAAAATCTGATAAAACTGAAAGTTTTAAAAGATTGTTAGCAATAACAAAGCATAAAGATGCTATTATAATAAAGAGGATAGAAACAACCCAAACCCCCTTTGTTAAAAACAATGCGCTGTAAATGCCTGAAATAATGCAAATCAGTGCAGAATGAAGCTTTAAAAAATAAGCATTGGATGTTTTATCTTTTTTCATAATATCCTCCAAAATAATTTTAAATCTATTTTAATTTTACAATATTATTTACATTTGTCAATATTTTTTAATAATATATTTCAATTATTTTTATATATAACAGTTATAAGTAAAAAAGTTTTTTATACGCAAATATTTATAAACAGTATTATTTTAAGACAATTTGTGTTAAAATAGGAACAAATCAAAACAGGAGTAAAAAATGAAACACAGAGAATTTTATTGGTACAAGCTTGACAATGCCGCCAAAATATTTCCATCTGTAAGCTCAGAGAATGCAACAAATGTTTTCAGAATGACGGCAAGGCTGTTTGAAAATATTGTGCCTGAGCTGTTGCAGAATGCAGTAGAGCGTGCACTTGAAGAAATGCCGACATTCAGGGTAAAGCTCCACAAGGGTGTTTTCTGGTATTATTTTGAGACAAATTTTAACAAGCCCGTTGTAAAGAAAGAATACACCTATCCATGCAGCAGAATAGACAGGCAAACGAACAATGCTTTTTTGTTTGATGTTACTTATTATGGGAAGAATATTAATCTTGATATATTTCATGCTATTTCAGACGGCACAGGTGCAACGGAGTTTTTAAAGAGAATAATTGGGTACTATTTGTCGCTTTTGTATCCTGAAAAGGTAAGTACATGCAGGCTTATGAGTGAAGCATCCTCTGACATAGCAAAGTCAGAAGACAGCTTTATGCGTGTTTCAAAGGAAGCTAAGATGAAAAGCAAATCCCTGGTCAGGCCTAAATGCTACAATATTAACAGTATATTGACAATAAACAACGAAATAAAGGTAATAAAGGGAGTAATGCCTGCCTCACAGATATGTGCAATAGCAAAGGAAAAGGGTGTAACTGTAACAGCTCTTTTGGCATCGGTTCTGATTTACAGCATATATATGGAAGATTTTAGATACTATCCCAAAAATAAAAGTATTCAGATATGTGTGCCGGTAAATCTGAGAAGTATATTCGGCTCGGATACTTCGAGGAATTTTTTTACCACAATAACGTTAGGCATAAACTTTTTTAACAATGAATATTCATTAGATGATGTGATAAAAGCTGTTTCTGATGAACTGACAAATCAGATAAAAAAAGAAAACCTGCATTCATTATTAAAATTCGGGGTAGAAATGCAGGAAAAGCCATATCTCAGATTCCTGCCGTTGTTTATAAAAAACATCGGGCTTAAAATAGCATTCGCAAAAGGTGAAAAAGGCTTTACAACAGTGCTTTCAAATTTAGGAAGAATAACACTTCACGAAAGCCTTGAGCCTTTTGTCGAGCGGTTTGAATTACTTATGAGTCCTACATTAGGCAATCATATAAAGACATCTGTTTGCTCATATAAAGATAATCTTGTTTATTGCTTTACATCAAATTCAGAGGATACTGATATACAAAAGCGATTTTTCACAACATTCGTCAAAATGGGCGCAGAAGTAACAATATCAACCAATGAATGCACAGATGATAGTGAAGACAAGGATGGTGAAAAATATGAATCGTTGCAATAAATGTAATGTTTTAATTGAAAACAACCTGAAAAAATGCCCCTTGTGTTTATCAGAAACCGAAGTGATTTCAGATGAATATGACTGCTCTTATCCAGAAATAAAGAAGTCACAGCTGAATGATATAATAAAAAAGCTATTTTTATTTCTTGCTGTCGGTGGATCTGTTGTGTGTTTTTTTGTCAACATTTATATCGGTGGTATTCCTTGGTCGATGATATGTGTCGCTGGGTATTTTTATCTATATTTTTCGGCAAAGGTGTTTTTTGTTAAAGCAAGAAATATACCCCTGAATATTATGTTGCAGATCATCCTGCTGTCGATTACTGTTCCTGTTGTTGACTATGCAATAGGTTGGGTTGGTTGGTCAATCGACTATGTTCTGCCTCTTGTTCAGATTGCCGGCTCGGTTGTTTTGTTTGTTTTTGGGTTGCTAAAACCCATCAAATTCAGCGAATATATTTTTTATATATTTATGGTTGCCTTCTTTGGAATTATACCGTTTGTGCTGTTAATGCTTAATTTGGTTTCCGTAATCTGGCCGAGTATTGCCTGCGTGCTGTATTCTTTTCTTTCGTTGCTTTATATGCTTGTTTTTGCAAGGCGAAAATTCAATAACGAGCTGCAAAAACGTCTCCACACGTAAAGTTTTGTAAAAAGTTAATATTAATTTATGCATTTGTATTGACAAATTATAGGCAATAATTTATCATTAAATATATAAAAATGTTGAGGAGGGTATTTATTTATGGCAAAATTCTGTTCAAATTGTGGGGGTCAAATCCCTGAGGGTGCAAACAACTGCCCTGGATGTGGCAAACCAGTGGCAAATAATCCAGTAGTGTCACCTGTTGCAACTGCATATCAGCAGCCTGCTGGCTATCCTGTTCCAGCAAAAACAAACAACACAGCAAAATACATAGGAATCGGTGCAGTTGTTGTTGTAGCAATAATTGTTATTGTTATCTTGTTTAATCTTATCAAAGGTATCTTTGGTGCCAGCTATACTAAACCTATTGACAATATGTTCAAGGGAATAGAAAAACAAAGCTGGAAGACATTCTCAAGCGCATTGTTGCCTGAGGAAGCTGAGTACATTGAGGATTATATGGGTTACGGCTATGATAATATGGACGACTTTTTAAAGGAAATGTATGATGGCTTTGAAGATGAGTATGGCAAAAACATAAAAATATCATACAAAATAACGGATACCGAAAAGCTTGACAATGGTGATATGAAAGACCTTGAAGAAGATTTTGATGCGAATTATGATGAGAAGATTGACATTAAAGAAGCTTATCAGCTTGAAGTTGAAGCAACCATACGAGGCAATGACGACAGTAGCACAGATTCCAGTGATATGATAGTAGTAAAAGTAGGCTCAAACTGGTATATGTATGATTTCTATGGTATATACTAAGC
>QKDG01000071.1 GCA_003246805.1 Clostridia bacterium
GCCTCATATTCATACACTCCATCAGGTGATACAAGAACAGAAGTCATCATAGCAAGTGAGCCAAATGCAGTAGCAACCATATCAGACATTACATCACCGTCATAGTTCTTACAAGCCCATATATACCCACCCTCAGAACGTATAACACGAGCAACAGCATCATCTATTAGTGTGTAGAAGTATTCAATGCCAGCATCATCAAATTTGCCTTTATATTCATTTTCATAAATCTCAGCAAAAATATCCTTAAAGGTGTGGTCGTATTTTTTTGAAATAGTATCCTTTGTTGCAAACCATAAATCCTGCTTCAAATCAAGAGCATAGTTAAAGCAAGCTCTTGCAAAACTGCCAATGCTTGCGTCGGTATTATGCTGCCCCTGAATTATACCATCTGTTCCTTTAAATGTGTGGATAAGCTCTCTTTTTTCGGTACCTTCTTTATCAGTTACAACAAGCTCTGCCTTTGAACCTTCTGTAACAATCATTTCAGTGTTTTTGTATACATCACCATAAGCGTGACGAGCAATAGTAATAGGCTTTTTCCATGTAGGAATAAAAGGAGTAATTCCGTTAACGACGATAGGTGTTCTAAAAACAGTTCCGTCTAAAATAGCACGGATAGTTCCGTTTGGTGATTTCCACATTTCTTTCAGGTTATATTCAGTCATTCTTTCAGCGTTTGGTGTAATGGTTGCACATTTAACAGCTACACCATATTTCTTTGTAGCTTCAGCCGAATCAATTGTAACCTGGTCATTTGTTTCATTCCTGTATTCAAGTCCAAGGTCATAATACTCAGTATTAAGCTCAACATAAGGATTTAAGAGAATATCCTTAATCATTTTCCAGATAATTCTGGTCATTTCATCTCCGTCCATCTCAACAAGAGGAGTGGACATTTTAATTTTATCTGCCATTTGAACCTCCAATAAATAAATTATACAAAAATATAAAACTCAAAAATACCGATAATCAATAAATGCAATGGATAAAAAATATAGAAAACCCATTTATTGAATTTATTGTCTGAACCTCGTTCGCCATTATAAAAATACAACAATGGCAAAGCAAGTAATACCGCAAGCTGAAACAATTGCCTATATATACTATATCCGTTTGTTAAAGAAAAATATGTACTAATTGCTACCATTATGATAGCAATTATTGAAAAGCTTAAAGCCTGCATTTTAAAGTTGTTTCTGTTAAGGCCAAAAGCAAGAATAAAAAGAACACCAAAAATCGGCCAGTCACCAAGAACAGAAAAAATGCAGAGTAGAACGACGGTTAAAATTCTCAAAAACGGGTTATTGATTTTATTCCATGCACACAAGGCAAGTAGCCCTAAAAGTAAAGTTAAAAGCACATTAGGCGGGAACCCACCATACATATTCCTGACAAACGGGAACAAAAACGGAATATAAATAATCAAAGTAAAAACGAATAGCCTTAGTGCATATTTTTTTACATTCCTTGTATGGTAGTATCCCTCTGCAATGAAAAAGCACATTATAGGGGCAGTAGTTCTTCCAATGATATGCATTACCTGCCCAAGAACAGAATAGGTAGGAACAAAAGCCCAGGCAACATGGTCAATAAGCATTGCTAATATAGCTATATATTTTAGTGTGTTAGCTGTAAGTCCTTTTTTAATAGCTGTCATAAATCCTCTTATTTTAATTGCTCTCTTGTGTAGTTCAATAAGCCACCAGCAAGAATAATGTCTTTTGCACGTCCAGAAAGCTCACACAATACAGTTATTTCCCTACCAGTTGTTTTGTTTTTAAGAGTAAGCTCAGTTACACTATCAGAAATTGCTTCTCTAACATTTTCAAGAACAAGCTCATCAGATAATGAAATCAAGTCATAGTCATTTTCGGTTTTAAAAGTCAGGGGAAGAATCCCAGCGTTTATAAGATTTGCCCTGTGAATTCTTGCAAATGATTTTACAATAACTGCTTTAACTCCTAAATATAACGGAGCAAGCGCAGCGTGTTCTCTTGATGAGCCCTGCCCATAGTTCACACCGCCTACAATAATGCTTTCGCCGTATTCTTTTGCACGAGCAGGAAAATTTTCGTCACAAACAGTGAAGCAGTGATTTGAAATAGCAGGAATATTTGAACGCAAAGGAAGTATCTTTGCACCAGCAGGCATGATATGGTCGGTTGTAATATTATCATCAACTTTGAGTGAGCATTTAGCGCTGATATTATCGCTTAAAGGTGAAGTAACAGGGAAAGGCTTGATATTTGGTCCTCTTAAAATTTCAACACTTTCCATATCTGTCTCGTCAGCCGGCAATTCAATCATGTTATCATTTATTGAGAAAACCTCGGGGATTTTAAATTCAGGCATATTACCAAGTGTTCGTGGGTCTGTCAGTACGCCTGTCAATGCAGAAACAGCGGCAAGCTCAGGTGATACAAGATAAATCTGACCATCCTTAGTGCCAGAACGCCCTTCAAAATTCCTGTTAAAGGTTCTTAGTGAAATTCCCTTAGAGTTCGGTGATTGTCCCATTCCGATACAAGGCCCGCAAGCACATTCAAGAATACGTGCACCGGCAGCAATAAGGTCTGATAAAGCGCCGTTTTCGGCAAGCATATTAAACACCTGCTTTGAACCAGGAGCAATTGATAAAGAAACATCGGGGTGAACAGTTTTGCCTTTTAATATATGTGCGACTTTAAGCAAGTCAACCAACGAAGAATTAGTGCAAGAGCCTATACAAACCTGGTCTATTTTTATATTGCCAATTTCATTAACAGTTTTTACATTGTCAGGCATGTGAGGGCATGCAGCCATAGGGATAATTTCGCTTAGATTTATATTAATTTCTTCATCATAAACAGCGTCAGTATCAGCAGATAGTTCCACCCATACATTCTCCCTGTTTTGTGCCTTTAAAAATTCTCTTGTAATATCGTCAGAAGGGAAGATTGAGGAGGTCGCGCCAAGCTCAGCACCCATGTTTGTAATTGTAGCTCTTTCAGGAACAGACAAGGTTTTTACACCTTCGCCACAGTATTCGATAACCTTTCCCACACCGCCTTTAACTGTCATTATTCTCAAAACCTGAAGAATAACGTCTTTTGCGGCAACCCATGGGCTTAGCTTTCCTGTAAGATTAATCTTTACTATTTTTGGATAAGTAATATAATAAGCACCGCCACCCATAGCAACAGCAACGTCAAGCCCACCTGCACCAATGCTCAGCATACCGATACCACCACCGGTAGGAGTATGACTGTCAGAGCCAATAAGAGTTTTACCAGGGATACCAAATCTTTCAAGATGAACCTGATGGCATATACCGTTACCAGGCCTTGAAAAATAGATACCATGTTTTTTAGCTATAGAGCCGATAAAGCGATGGTCATCGGCGTTTTCAAAACCACTTTGCAAAGTATTGTGGTCAATATAAGCAACAGAACGCTCAGTTTTTACGCGAGGTACACCCATTGCCTCAAATTCAAGATATGCCATTGTACCAGTAGCATCCTGCGTAAGAGTCTGGTCAATTTTAATGCCAATTTCAGTTCCTTTTTTCATTTCACCGTCAATCAGGTGATTTTTTATAATTTTTTCAGTAAGTGTTAATCCCATACAAAATTCCTTTCAGAGTTCATTTATATAATATATTATTGTATATCACAATGATATATTTTGTCAAGAAATTGTCAGGTTATTTAATAATTATGCATAATAATTATCTGACATAGTTTTTTTACACTAAAAACAAAATTACAAATTTTATAGTTTCTGCTTGAAAATAATTCTATAAACGGGTATAATATATATAATTTAAATATAAAGGAGAAAAAATATGGCTTTTGTTGTAACAGGAGATACAATTATTGGTGACATATTAGATCAGGATTTTGATGTTGCACCTTACTTTTTAGATATGGGAATGCATTGCCTTGGTTGCCCTTCTGCAAGGGGAGAAACAGTTGCACAGGCTTGTGAAGTTCATGGCGTAAGCCCAGATGACCTTATTGAAAAGCTTAATCAGCATTTTGCAAATAAATAATTGTAGAAAAATAATTATGCCCGATTGCAAACGCTTTCGGGCATTAATTTGTATAGCAAAAGGAAATTAATATGATTAGTTTAGATAACAGATTAAAAGCATGCGCAGGCTTTGTTACTGCAGGGGGTATTTGCGTTGATGTGGGAACAGACCATGGATA
>QKDG01000152.1 GCA_003246805.1 Clostridia bacterium
TAATCGAAGCTGTTCCACAAAAAATAGGGTTCAGAACTTTTGAAATACGTGACAAAATAATGTATCTCAACGGCAAAAGAATTGTATTCAAAGGGGTAAACCGCCACGAGTTCAACCCTGAAAAAGGCCGTTGCGTAACAAATGAGGATATGCTGTTCGACATTAAATTCTGCAAAAAAAATAATATAAATGCTGTAAGAACCTCACATTATCCTAATCAGAGCGAATGGTACAGGCTTTGTGATGAATATGGAATATATCTGATTGATGAGACAAACCTTGAAAGCCATGGTTCATGGCAAAAGATTGAGGAATGTGACCCCGAATGGAATGTTCCGGGCAATTTACCTGAGTGGAAGGAATGCGTCGTCAGCCGTGCAAATGCTATGCTGCAAAGAGATAAAAATCATCCCTCCGTACTAGTGTGGTCCTGCGGGAATGAATCCTATGCTGGTGAAGATATCCTGGCAATTACTCAGTTTTTTCACGAACATGATACTACAAGGCCAGTTCATTACGAGGGGGTTTTCTGGAATCGTAAGTACAACGAAATCAGTGATATGGAAAGCAGAATGTATGCAAAGCCATTTGAAATAGAAGAATATCTTAATAATAATCCGGATAAGCCCTATATCAGCTGTGAATATATGCATGCAATGGGCAATTCATGCGGTGGGATGAAGAAATATACTGATTTAGAGGATAAGTATGAGCTTTATCAGGGCGGATTTATCTGGGATTATATCGACCAGGCAGTTTATAAAAAAAGCAAAGCTGGCAAGAATGCCCTTGCCTATGGTGGTGACTTTAACGACCGCCCGACTGATTATAATTTTTGCGCAAATGGAATAGTTTATGCTGACAGAACACCGTCGCCCAAAGTGCAGGAGGTTAAATTCCTATATCAGAATATAAAGCTGTTCCCAAATAAAAACGGAGTATTGATAAAAAATCAAAATCTTTTCATTACAACAGGTGGCTATGAAATGAAATGCCAGGTTTTTTGTGAGGGCGAGTTGAAATTTGTTTCAAATACATCTGTATCTGTTTTGCCACAGTCGGAACAGTTTGTTGAGATAAAATATCCTGATTTTATAGATGACGGCGAATATGTATATCGTGTTTCAATGCATCTGGCTGAGGATACGATGTGGGAAGCCAAGGGATACGAGATTGCGTTTGGTGAATATGTGCTTTCTTCTGAAAAATCAGTGAATAAGGAACAAAAGGCAAGCAAAGAGCAGTTGAGGGTTGTAAAAGGGGATGGCAATATTGGCTTTTATTATAACGATATATCTGCTATGTTTTCTATTACAGAAGGTGGTATTATCTCTTTGAAAAAAGGAGAAAAGGAGTTTGTTGACAGGGCGGCAAAGCCTGTTTACTGGCGTGCATCAACGGATAATGACAGGGGCAGTGATATTGCTTTTAAAGCAAGCCAATGGGGAATGGCATCAAAATATCAGAGGTTAACAGATTTTAAATTCAATTTTTTTGAGAATTCTTATCAGCTGGAATATGATTTTATAACACCGACTAATCCACCCACAAAATCAAAGGTTATATATACAGTTAATCAGGAATGTAAAATAAACGTCAAGCTACACTATTACGGGCAAAAAGGCTTGCCTTTATTGCCTGTTTATGGAATGGAGTTCAGATTATCGCCTTTGCTTGACAGATTCAGCTGGTATGGCATGGGACCTGATGAAAATTATTGTGACCGTGCAAACGGTGCAAAGCTTGGGAAATTTGAGATGAGCGTTAGGGATAATCTTTCAGGCTATATTCTTCCCCAGGAATGTGGAAACCGCACAGGAATCAGATTTGCAAAGGTATTTGACAACGTATCGGACGGTTTGTTGTTTGAAATGGTCAGCCAACCCTATGAGCTAAGTGTTCTGCCTTACAGCACATTCGATTTAGAGAATGCAATGCATATTGATGAGCTCCCCCCTGTAACAAACACATTTGTGCGCATTATGGCAAAGCAAATGGGAGTAGGGGGAGATGATAGCTGGGGGGCACCTGTGCATCCCGAATTTCTAATATCTGGTGAAGAAGATATTGTTTTTGAATACAGTATATCTGTAATCGGAGAACAGGAGAAACAGCGATGATAATTTCCGATAATAATATAATTCATCTCTCAACAAAGAACACCTCATATATTCTCCGTTTGCTTGACGGGGGATATATAGAACAGCTATACTACGGGGAAAAAGTCAGACACGTTGATAATTATGAAGTTTTATTCGAGAAAATAGCAACAGGATATGGCTGCTCAAATGTTACTCCAAGCGATAAAAATCTGACTCTTGATAATATTTGCCTTGAATATTCATTTGCAGGAACAGGCGATTACAGGCACCTGCCATTATCCTTGCAAATGCCAGACGCTTGCTTTTCAAATGATTTTCGGTATGAAAGCCACAATATATATCAAGGCATATACAACGAGAGCAACAAAACTCAGCTACCCTATGCAAAAGAGAATAACAGCGAGCACAACAGAGAAATAGCTACACTTGATATAACTTTAAGGGACTCTGTATATCCTGTTTATCTCCATTTAATTTATACCGTTTTTGATGATTGTGATGTAATAACACGTCGTGTTAAAATAGAAAATCACGCAACAGAAAATATAGTTATAAACAAAATAATGAGCATGATGCTAGATTTGTCTTGCAATAAATATAATTTGCATACCTTTGATGGGCTATGGATAAGGGAAAGGCATGAGAATATAAAAAAGCTGACTTCGGGCATTTATGTTAATGATTCAACAACAGGAAGCAGTTCAAACAGGCATAATCCCTTTATAATGCTCAGCAAAGATAACTCCACACAGGATTTTGGAGAATGCTATGGGTTTAATCTGATATATTCGGGCAACCATTATGAAGCAGTTGAAGTATCTGAGCATGGCAAGGCACGCATAATGTCAGGAATAAATCCACACCAGTTTTCCTGGGCAATAAAAGGGGGAGAAGTATTCTATACACCTGAGGCTGTGATATCTTACAGCAGCAAAGGGCAGAACAAGCTTTCCCACAATATGCATAAATTTATAAACAATCACATCATCCCACAACAATGGGCATACAAAGAACGCCCGATTTTGATAAACAACTGGGAGGCAACATATTTTGATTTTAATGCAGAAAAGCTTCTTAATATTGCTCGTGAAGCTAAGGAGCTTGGCATTGAAATGCTTGTTTTAGATGATGGCTGGTTTGGAAACCGCTCAGATGATACATCGTCACTAGGGGACTGGACGGTAAATGAGCAAAAGCTTGGGGGACCATTAGGCAAGCTGGCAAAAAATATTAATGATATAGGATTAAAATTTGGCTTGTGGTTTGAGCCAGAGATGATTAGCGAAAAAAGTGAGCTATTCAAAAACCACCCCGATTGGGCTATAAAGGCACCTGGACGTGTTGCGTATATCGGAAGAAATCAGTTTGTTCTTGACTTAACAAGGGCAGATGTGAGGGAGTATGTAGTTGACTCAGTCAAAAAAGTCCTTAAAAGTGCACCGATTGATTATGTTAAATGGGATATGAACAGGCATATATCTGATGCATATTCCATTAGCCTTGGCAAAAATCAGGGGGAATTTTATCATCGTTATATACTTGGCCTATATGATATTATCGATAAAATTACTGGGGAATTTCCCGAAATACTCTTTGAGGGCTGTTCGGCTGGCGGAAATCGGTTTGATTTAGGAATACTAAATTTTATGCCACAGATATGGACATCTGACGATACAGATGCAAATGAGCGTATCAGCATACAGCAGGGCACCTCATTCGGATATCCGCTTTCGGCAATGACAGCGCATGTAAGTGCTGTGCCAAATCATCAGACATTAAGGTATACATCTGTTGAAACAAGATTTAACGTTGCCTGCTTCGGAGTTTTGGGCTATGAGATTGATATAACTAAACTCAGCAAAGCTGAAAAAACTGCAATAAAAGAGCAGATTTTGTTTTATAAAAAGCATCGTTCACTATTCCAGTTTGGTTCGTTTTACAGAATACAGGCTGATGACAATAGTGTCGTTTGGCAGGTGGTATCTGAGGATAAGGAGCAGGCGATGATGATGTTTTATCAGAAGCTTGCTGTTCCAAACGGGCAAAGTGATATAATTAAAGCAACAGGCATTA
>QKDG01000069.1 GCA_003246805.1 Clostridia bacterium
GGAATTGAGGGGGTTTCACGAGCACTTTTAGCTCAGATAACAAGGCACAGGATTGCCTCATTTTCAGTTCAGAGCCAAAGATACGTAGAAGAAAAGGATTTTCAGTTTGTTATCCCACCAGAAATTGAAAGTGACTCAGTTGCGTTAAATATTTTTAAAGAACAGATGGAAAGCTCAATAAACTCTTATAATAAGCTTGCTGATATTTTAAAAGAAAAGCATTATGCTCATTTTATTAATAAAGGCTTTGATGAAAAAACTGCAAAATCAAAAGCAAATAAAAAAGCAATTGAGGATGCGCGTTTTGTACTTCCTAATGCTTGTGACACAAAGATGATTTTAACCATGAACTTACGTAGCTTACTGCATTTTTTTGAATTAAGATGTTGCAACCGTGCCCAATGGGAAATCAAGGCTGTTGCTGATGAAATGCTAAGGCAGTGCAACAAGATTGCTCCTTTGCTGTTTAAATATGCTGGTCCTTCTTGTGTAAAAGGTGAGTGCCGAGAAGGCAAAATGTCATGCCGTGAAGCTGTAAAAGTCAGAAGTTTTTATAAGGAGCTTAAAAATGTCTGATAAATCTAAATTAGTTGTTCTTGATGGCCTTGATGGCAGCGGGAAAACAACTCAGTTTGAACTTCTGCTGAAACATTTTCAAAGTATCAATTTAAATTATAAAGGCATTAGCTTTCCTGATTATGACATGCCGTCGTCTACTCTTGTAAAAATGTATCTTGGCGGGCAGTTTTCTAAAACAGCTAATGGTGTGAACGCCTATGCCGCCTCAAGCTTTTATGCAGTTGACAGATATGCAAGCTATAAGCTTTTCTGGGAAGATAACTACAACAAAGGCGATTTTATTTTAGCTAGCAGATATGTGTCTTCAAATGCAATTCATCAAATGGTAAAGCTTGATAAAAATGATTGGGACGCATATCTTGACTGGCTTGAAGATTATGAGTATATAAGGCTTGGGCTTCCTCGCCCTTGCAAAGTAATTTTTCTTGATATGCCTGTTGAAATTTCACAAAAGCTTTTAAATAACAGATATAACGGTGATAATAATAAAAAGGATATCCACGAATCTGATATTGATTATCTGTTAAAATGCAGAGAATCGGCATTATATGCAGCGAAAAGACTGAATTGGTGTGTTGTTCCTTGCAGTAAGAATGATGAAGCCAGGCAGATTAAAGATATCTTTAATGATATATTATCAGAAATCAACAGCTTTTTAGTTTAGGGGAGGAAATATGATATATGTTTTTTTAGCTGACGGATTTGAGGAAATTGAAGCATTGACCCCCGTTGATTTACTCAGAAGATGTGAGCTTGACGTTAAAACTGTTGGCATAAAAAGCGAAATAATCAGGGGTTCTCACAATATTCCTGTAATTTGTGATATTGTCGATAGTGAGATAGTTCTTGATGATAGTTTGGAGATGATTGTTCTTCCGGGAGGTATGCCAGGAACTGTTAATCTTGAAAAATCTGATAAACTTCAAAAGGCTATTGATTTTTGCGTTGACAATAATATTTATATAGCAGCTATTTGTGCTGCTCCGTCTATTTTAGGGCACAAAAAAATTCTTGAAAATAAAAATGCAATTTGCTTCCCCGGATTTGAAAGCCAGCTTGAAGGCGCTGTGATTTCAGACGACTTTATTTGCACCGACGGTAATATAATTACAGCTAAGGGTGTTGGTGTTGCAATGGAATTTTCACTAAAACTTATTGAAATGCTTAGTTCACGTGAAAGGGCAGAAATTCTGAAGGGTTCCCTACAATGCCGACAGTAAAAACTGATTTAAGAATATATAAAAATAATCTCCGTGAAAAATATAAAAAAATCAGAAAGAACTTATCATGTGAAAAAAAGAGTGTTTTTGATAACAAAATATTTGAAAGAATTATTTCTCTTAGATATTATAAAGAATGCAACACTGTGTTAACATATGTTTCAAACAGTATTGAAGTTGACACGCATAGATTGATTGAATATTCTCTTTCATGCGGGAAGCTTGTTGCGGTTCCTAAATGCGTTGCAGGAACACGTGAAATGGAATTTTATTTGATTAAATCATTTAATGACCTTGAAGTTGCAACATTTTCAGTCCTTGAACCAAAGGTTAATCAATGTGAGAAGCTGACACAGTTTTCTCAATCAGTTTGTATAGTACCTGGCTTAGCTTTTGATATAAGGGGATACCGTTTGGGCTACGGAAAAGGGTATTATGACCGATTTTTAAACAAGTATGACCTGCCTAAATTTGGCATATGCTATACCTTATGCACTCAGACAAAGCTTATCAACGGCAAATACGATAAGCCGGTAGATTTATTGATAACAGATAAATATACACATAAGACGGAATTTAAGGGGGATTTTTAATGAATAATCATGATAATAACAGCTATGATTACAGCGAAAAAAATGCAGAACAAAATGATAGTTCATTAGGTGAAACAAAGGAATTGAACGGTATTTCTGATGGATATAAGATTTATAATAACGATAATAATATGTCAGGCGAGTCAAATCAGGAAAATCCAGCTATAAACAGTAACATATCAATTTTAAATTTTAGCAACAATAATAATAAAAAGAAAAAAAAGAGGAATAAAAAAGGCCGCAATATTATGCTGAGCTTAATTTTAGTCAGCATAATTCTTGGTGTTGCTGTTTTACTTTCTTATGCTATAATTAAATACTCAGCTGATGTTTTTGGTATGACAGGGTCAGAAACCAAAAAGACAATTACTATTCCAGAGGGTTCATCTACTGAGGATATAGCTCAGCTTTTAAAAGATGAACATATTATTGATTATCCTGATGTGTTTATCGGATTTTGTAAGCTTGTTAACAGTGATGATGTTTTCAATGCCGGTTATCATGAGTTTAAAGATGCGATGTCCTATAAAGATATAATAGAAGAGCTGACTACAAGCAATACTAAAATGGAAACTGTCAGGATAATGTTCCCTGAGGGAATTAGATTGTTGGAAGCAGCAGAACTTTTAGAAGAAAATGGTGTATGTGACGCTGACGAGTTCCTTCAAATATTTAACAGCGAGAACAATGATTCACTTGATTTTGACGATTTAGTTCCTGACGATGAATTGAAATTCTACAAAATGGAAGGCTATTTCTTCCCTGATACCTATGATTTTTATATAGGAACAGACCCTGAATATGTCGTTGAAGTAATTAAGCTTAATTTTAATAAAAAGGTTTATAATGCTTACTATACAAAAATGAAGGAAAAGAATCTGACACTTGATGAAGTAATTACTCTTGCATCTATTGTTCAGAGAGAGGCTGCAAACATTAGTGATATGAAGATGGTTGCATCAGTCTTCTGGAATAGGCTCAATAATTCCAGCACATTCCCACTTCTTCAATCTGACCCTACAACAAAATATGTAAATGAGATAATCAAGCCTAATATTTCAATGGGGAATGAAGAAATGTATACTGCATACGATTCCTACAAGGGTAAGGGATTGCCACCGGGAGCAATATGCAATCCAGGAATAGATGCAATACTAGCTGTTTTGGAACCATCAACCAGCAACTACTATTATTTCTGTTCAGATATAGATGAGAAAACCTTCTTCTTTGCACAGACTCTTGAACAGCATGAAGCAAATCTTGCTGCGGCTGGTTTAAAATAAAATGGAGGCATATATTTGTTATATACAAGCAGATTAGAGGTTCTTGCTCCTGCCGGAGATTTAGAAAGATTTAATGCAGCGCTTGATTTTGGTGCTGATGCCATATATCTTGGCGGGCATTCCTTTGGCATGAGAGCGGGCCCACAAAATTTTACTTTTGACAATTTAAAATTGGCTGTCGAGACAGCTCACCTAAAAGGTGTAAAAATATATTTAACCTGCAATACTTTGCCGCGGAATAATGAGATTCCAAATTTTCAAGGCTTTATTGAACAGGCAGTTGCTTGTGGAATAGACGCAGTCATTGCAACCGATATAGGCTTATTATCTTTGATTAAGAAATTTGCACCAGGGCTTGAAATTCATATTTCAACTCAGGCTGGAATTGTAAATTATGTTACAGCAAATGAGTTTTATAATATGGGAGCAAAGCGTGTTGTTCTTGCAAGGGAACTGTCACTTGACGAAATTTCACAAATAAGGGCTAAAACGCCCGCA
>QKDG01000094.1 GCA_003246805.1 Clostridia bacterium
ACAAGAGCTGACCTTGGTGCTCTACAGAACAGACTTGAGCACACAGTTAACAACTTAGGCGTTTCTGAAGAAAACCTAACAGCTGCTGAATCACGTATCCGTGACGTTGATATGGCTGCTGAAATGATGAGCTACACTAAGAACAACATTCTTTCACAGGCTGCTCAGGCTATGCTTGCTCAGGCTAACCAACTTCCACAGGGTGTTCTACAGCTTCTTCAGTAAATTTATCACTCATATTTTACAAAAAAACCACCGGTTTCCGGTGGTTTTTTCTTTTGTGCAAATTAGCACTTTATTTATTTGATTGAAATATAATTCGGGGGCTTTGCGGTTACCTCCCCCTAACCTTTGCACAAAAAATTACTAATTTGATATTATTACATTATTTTTACATATAACCTGTACATTATTTACAGATAGATATGATAATAAAAACAAATATAGTGTGGAGGGTTATTATGTTTTTGTATAAAAAGATTTTATGTGTATGTGCAAGTGTTGCAATACTTGCATCAACAATTGCTCCCTTTAAAGCTTCAGCCGTGAGCGGATTCACAAAAGCTATTGGCTTTAACAGCAGTTCAGATTTGCAGATGGAGATCATTGCTCGCTTCGACAGTGGTTCAATGGACCTTGATGGCGGAACAACCGAAATTGTAAAGTACAACAAGGATAACGAAAGGTTCTATGTAGTAAATGGGGCTGCCGGCAAAATACAGGTGGTTTCTCTTGCTAATCTTAATGCAAATGATGAAAGAGGCGCTGATTTAACAGCAGCAACAGAAATCGACCTTAAATCGGCAGTTGAAGCACGTGTTTCAGGCTTTTCATACGGTGATATAACAAGCCTTGATATAAACACAGAAAAGGACATAATCGCCGTAGCTGTGCAAGAGGCTGATAAAGCATTGAACGGTTATATAGCAATAATTGACTTTGATGGCAATGTTATACAAATGATTGAGGCTGGTGTTCAGCCTGATATGGTTACATTCACAGGTGACGGAAGCTTTATCCTTTCAGCCAATGAGGGTGAACCGAAATATGAATCTACACTTCAAGGTAACGCACTGGTGGCCGACCCCGAAGGTTCTGTTACTATTGTAAAGATTTCAGATTATTCAGCTGTAACTGTTGATTTCACAGCTTATGACACACCAGATAAAAGAACAGAGCTAATTAACAGCGGTGCTGTTCTGTTAAAGAATGTAAACCCAAGCTTGGATTTTGAGCCTGAATATATTGCTGTAAGTGCTGACAGCAAGACTGCATATGTTTCATTACAGGAAGCAAATGCAATTGCTACGCTTGATATTGAAACTGC
This sequence comes from Clostridia bacterium, assembly GCA_003246805.1. Taxonomy (GTDB): domain Bacteria; phylum Bacillota; class Clostridia; order Oscillospirales; family Ruminococcaceae; genus SZUA-444. Next base: position 1,328 of record QKDG01000094.1, read on the forward strand.
AACATTCACAAGTGTAAAGGGCTTAGGTTTTAAAGACTACGGAGCGCCAACAAACGAGGTTGATATTTACAGGGATGGTACAGCAAATATCAAGCCAGAGCCTGGCTATTATGGAATATATATGCCTGACGGTATCACTACCTTCACATCTGGTGAAAAAACCTACATTTTGACAGCTAATGAGGGTGACAGCAGAGATGCTGACAGCGCCCCTGCTTATGTGAGCGAAGCCGAAATCACAATTGCCCCAACCGGTAAAGACAGCGGAAGCAAAGCCATAAAGCTTGATGTATTTAATACTGCTAATTATGACGGTGCTTTTGGCCCTGCAACATATTTGTTTGGTGGGCGTTCATTCTCAATCTGGGATGCCTCAGATATGTCACTCGTTTATGACAGTGGTTCAACCCTTGAAACAAAAACAAACGAATATCTGCCAAGCTATTTCAACTATTCAAATGATGACACAGTTTTTGAAAAGAGAAGTGCGAAAAAAGGACCAGAACCTGAGGATGTAAAGGTTGCTACCATTAATGGCGAAACATATGCTTATGTCGGGCTTGAAAGAATCGGCGGAGTAATGGCTTTCAATATTACTGACCCGGCAAATGTGTATTTTGAGAACTACATAAACACTAGACAATTTTCAACTGAAGACCCAGATGCAGAAACAGGCTACGTTGATGTTTCCGTAGAAGGCTTGTGTGTTGTTCCTGCAATTGACTCACCAATCAATAAGGATTTACTTCTTGCAGCAAACGAGGTTTCAGGAACAGTGGCTGTTTATAAGGTTGTGGATGCCGAAACAACGCAAGTAAATATCGTGTTTACAAACGACAGCCACAGCCGTGTTGTAGCTGGTAGTGGAATAATTGGAATAGACAAAATTGCAAAGGTTGACAATAATCTTCAAAACAGCGTGTTGGTTGATATAGGTGATACATTGCATGGGCTTCCTGTTGCAAATATCAACAACGGCGAAAATATTATAACTTTAATGAACCAAGCTGGCTACGACGTTATGACGCCGGGTAACCATGACTTTAACTATGGCAGTGACAGACTGCTTGAATTAGCAGCTATGGCAAACTTTGATATCATTTCCTCAAATATTACAAAAAAGTCAAACAACAGCAATTATCTTGACACAATAAGCGTTCAGACAATAGATGGGGTTAAGGTGGGATTCTTTGGACTATCAACACTGGATACTCTTACAGCAACAAACCCGGTTAACGTTGCAACCCTGAATTTCAATGCTTATAAAGCAAGCGCAGAAGCTGCAATAGCTACACTTAATACACAAAATGTTGACGTAATTGTATGCTTAGCACACGTAAGCAGAAATGAAACTGAATTGCTTGCAAATCAGGTAAGTGGTATTGATGTAATCATTGACGGGCACGACCATGTTTCAACAAGCACAACAGTAAACGGCGTTTTAATAACAAGCGCTGGGCAGTATGAGGCTAATTTAGGTAACGTTATTCTTTCATTTGATGGCTCAAAAAACTTAATCAGCAAGCAATCAAAGCTGTTCACCTATAATAATATTAAGGATGTTACTCCACTTGCTACTGTGACAGATAAAATTAATCAGATAAATGCTGATGTTACAGCAGCATACAGCAAAAAGATTTCAACATCAGCTATTCTGCTGAGCTCAGCAAGAGGAACAAATACAACAGCAGGTGTAAGAAACAGCGAATCCAGGTTAGGAAATTTGGTTGCAGACGCTATGAGAATACAAACCGGAGCAGATTTTGCTATTACAAATGGTGGAGGGCTAAGAGCTGATATTGCCGCAGGCGATATCACAAAGGGAACAATCAACGCTGTTCTTCCTTTTGGCAACTATGGAGTGGTAAAAACCATAACAGCAAAACAGTTGAAACAAGTTCTTGAAAACGGTGTTATGTCAGCTCCTGCTCCTGTCGGCAAGTTCCCACATATTTCAGGATTTAAGTTCGAATACAATTCGTCAAATGAAGCAGGCAACAAAGTAACAAGAATTATTATCAACGGAAAAACTGTTGACATGAATGACACAACAAAGGCATATAAGGTTGTGGTAAATGATTTCATGGCAAACGGTGGTGACGGTTATACAGCACTTTCAGGCTTGACAACAGTTGCTGAATGCGATACTCTTGATTCTATTTTAGAAAAATATGTTGTTGCACAAGGTGGAATAACAGCAAACAACGCAAAGACTGACGGCAGAATTATTGACGTTTACAACAGAGTATACAAAGCTGACAATACTACAAATGTTAAAGCAGATTATGCTAACGGGGTTCTTCCTGCTGGGGCTACCTTGAAAATTTCTAAGCTGTTAACAGGCAGCAAATTCACAGTGGCTCAGAACTCATTGAAGGGTGTTGCTGAGAACTTTGTGGCGTTTGATATAAGCTTTGAAGATTCATCATTTGTAAAGCTACAGCCAAACGGAAAAGTCAGAGTTTCAATTCCTGTTCCTCAGGGTTTTGATGCAAATGACATTGAACTATATTATATCAGCGATTTGGGTGAAAAAACAAAAATAGAATTCACCATTATCGATGGCATGATAGTGTTTGAAACAGACCATTTCAGCATGTATGTACTTGCAGATAAACTGCCAACAACTGGCACAACCACTGGCACAACCACTGGCACAACAGTACCAAACCCATCAACAGATGAAAATGCAACTCTACCAATAAAAGCTGTATTTATCGTAATGCTGTGCTGTGCTGAACTCGCTATATTTTCTAAAACAGTAATAAGCAAAAAGAGAAATCAACAGTAAAACAGATAAGTAATCCAATAAAAAGAGCTCTGAACA
>QKDG01000105.1 GCA_003246805.1 Clostridia bacterium
TGATATTGATACAAGGCTCATAGAACTCAATATTCCTGTTTGTTATCAGGAATTTTTAAAGCCTGTGTCACCCCCTTATTTAGCATACTATGAAACATCAGGGTATTACGACGGCGCTGATTATCAGAATCTGATTAAACATCAAAGAGTAAGAATTGAGCTATACTGCAAAAATAAATCCGTCGATCTTGAAAAACAGGTTGAGGCTTTATTTTTTGAGTTGGAGCTTGAAAAAGACGAGGTATGGCTGTCAGAAGAAAAGCTTTTGATGGTAACATACGAATTTGAATATGTGGAGGAAATTTAAATGGAAATTATTTTAGGCAGTGGGAAGCTTTATGTTACAGAGTTTACAGGAACGATTCCCACAGACGAAGAATTTGAAACGGATGCTAACATATTAGGTCGCATTTCAGGTGGTGCAAGCCTTGAATATAAACCTACATATTACACAGCACAAGACGACTTAGGAATGTTAAGCAAAACCGTAATAACCAATGAAGAAGTAACATTAAAAAGCGGGATTTGTACGCTTGACAGTAGCACAATCGAAAAACTGTGCTCAACAGCAAAATTAACAACTGTCGAGAGTGTCACAACCGTAAAAATTGGCGGTATTGGAAACTATAACGATAAGCAATATGCAATAAGATTCGTGCATACAAGCGGTGAAATTAAGGTAACTATTGTCGGCCAAAATCAAAGCGGATTTACTCTTGCTTTTTCAAAAGACAAAGAAACTGTTGTAGATGCGGAATTCAAGGCTATTCCCAACGACAGTGACGGAACTCTTGTCATTATTTATATGGAAAGTAACTAATTAGAGGGCTATATGCCCTCTTTTGATTTAAAAGGGGTAAATTATGTTTGATGTAAATACTGTTAGCAAAAGATACTATCAGGTTGAGATAGGCAATATTAACTTAGAAGTTGAACCACCAAAACTTAAAGTATTAAAAAAAATCACAAATGTGGTGAAAGCAGAAAATCAGATTGAAGAATTAATCAATGCCGTAGTTTTAGCTTTGAATAAAAACAAAACAAACTACAAAGTTGATGCTGATTTTGTCGAGGAAAATCTTAATATTGATGAAATGACACTGTTACTATCTGATTATTTTGATTGGGTGGCCGAGGCGAATAAAAACCCAAACTAAAAATCCCTTATTATCCTGGCAAAGATGATAAGGGGCATTACAACGTCAATAGTTTAGGATATAAAATCGTTGCCGATTATATGCGCATTTCTTTTTTTGATATAGAAGAACTTCAAATTGATGAGTATCTATTCTACTTGCGAGATGCAGCAATCTACAATTATTCGCAGACAAAAGACGGACAGAAATATCTTGACAACTGTTGGAGAATAGAGCAAACTGCCCCGGAAAAAGATAAGTTAAAAGAAAAATATGGGAAGGGGGGATAATCATTGGCAGAAAAAATAAAAGGAATATCAATTGAGGTTGGTGGTGATACAACAGGATTCCAAAAGGCTTTAAAAGGGCTAAATTCTGAGGTTAATAAAACTCAGAAAGAGCTTGCTGCAGTTGATGTAGCCTTAAAACTTGACCCTAAAAATACAGAACTACTTACACAAAAGCAACAACTGTTAACAAAAGCAACCGACGATACTAAAGTTAAGCTTAAAGCACTTAAAGATGCTAAAGCTCAGGCTGATGAGGATATGGCTAATGGGACTAAGGTAAATGAAGAACAATATCGTAAGCTGCAGAGAGAAATTGCTTTTACTGAAAGTAACGTTAAAAAGCTTGAAACAGAAACAAAAGAGTTTACAAAAACTGCCAATAAAGCAGGCAAAGAGATCGACTTATTTGGAGACAAAACAGAAAAACTGAATAGTGCTGCCAATAAAGTAGGTGCAGTTGCGTTGGCCGGGGCGACTGCTATCGGTGGCATGGCATTAAAAGCAGCACAAAGCGCTGATGATATTAACACAATGGCAAAAGTTACAGGACTTTCGACCGAAGAAATACAGAAATTTCAATATGCAAGTGAACGTATTGATGTATCATTAGACACTCTCACCGGCTCAATGTCAAAGTTAACCAAAAACATGGCAATTGCTACAAGTGGCACAGGCGATACTTATGAGGCATTTCAAAAGCTGGGTGTTGAGTTTACTAATCAAGACGGAAGTTTAAGGGACAAGCAAGAAGTATTTAACGAGGTTATCGCAAAACTAGGCGAAATGTCGAACGAAACCGAACGAGATGCGATTGCAATGCAATTGATGGGCAAATCAGCGCAGGACCTAAATCCATTAATTTTAGGCGGGGCAGATGCTCTCACACAGTATGGACAAGAGGCGGAAAACGCAGGGCTTATATTGTCACAAGATGCATTAGATGGTGCAAATGCTTTTAATGACGGGATAGACAAACTAAAAGCTACTGTTGCTGCTGGGGTTGGAAAAATGGGCGGCGCTTTTGCAAAAGACCTTGTTCCAGCTATTGAAAAAGCAGTAGGGGTTATTGAAAAAATTATTGGATTTATTGCTGAAAACAAATCCGTGATAATCACTTTAATTGCGATCTTAGGCACATTAGCATTGGGAATAAAAGCAGTAATTGCAGTGCAAACAATACTCAACTTAGTTATGGCAGCAAACCCTATACTGCTGATTGTGGTCGCGGTGGCTGCCCTTGTAGCAGGGCTGATAGCACTTTGGAATAATTGTGAAGGGTTTAGAAATTACATTTTAAATGCTATTGACGTGATTAAGGGCACAGTCGCTGTTGTTATTAAATTTATATCTGACAGAGTATCGGAAGCGCAGGCAGGTTTTAAAGTAGTTTGCGATGCAATAGGTGAATTTTTTACAAACCTATGGAATGGTATTAAATCAACCTTTGAGAGCGTAATTAATTGGATAGTACAACGAATGCAAGATAATTATAATTCTTTTACTGGCTTTTTCGGTGCTATCGGTGACTTTTTCATGAGTATATTTGATAAAATTAAGGGCATATTTTCGTCAATTGGAGATACTATTAAAAATACATTTGACGGTGTTTTAAATGCAGTTAAAGGTCCATTGAATGGCATTATCGGCTTTATTAATAATGCAATAGACGGTGTTAACTCACTAATTGGTGGCATTAACTCAATTAAGATTGATGTGCCTGATTGGGTACCAGTTATTGGCGGACAGCAATTTGGATTTAATGTGCCGACAATTCCCAAAATACCAATGCTTGCAAACGGCGGAATTTTATCAAGCGGACAAGCTATTGTCGCAGAAGCCGGCCCCGAGCTTATCCAGCTTATAAACGGAAAAGCTGTTGTAACACCACTTTCAAAAGGTGCAACCAATACCCCGGCAGGCAGGCAACCAATTAATATCAATCTTTATGGCACAGGTGTAACAGCACAGCAAGTGGCTCAGATTATTCGCAACGAATTAGGTGGTGTTAATTTTAAATATATTAACGAAAACGGGAAATCAATAGTCTTTGGTGATTCTCTACCATGCTTTTTTGTAGGGATAAATGATTCCATTGGCAAAAACAGTATCACAGGCAGCGCAATAGGGGGTGACGGGCAGATTACTTTAAGCGAAACCTTAAATCCGCGAAATATTGTGTGTGAATTTTTGTTTAAATATTATGGCACAGCTGAGAGCTATCGCAGGGCATGGATGAATATTCAGGCAGTGTTAAATCCGTTGCTTAAAGGCACTATTGAATATACAACAGATGCAGGCGCCTTTGCTATTGATGTCAAACCGCTTGAAACACCTGTTCTTGATAATCAAAGGTTTAGTGTTCAGTTTGTGGCAGACTATCCATATTGGAGGGATGCAACAGCAACAAAATACAGGTTCGGAACAATTATCAATGGTTTACAGCTGCCGTCTTCTTTTGATGAACATATTATTTTTGGGGAATGGACCAAATCATTTACGTTCTATAATGATACTGAAACCCCCACACCCTTTGAGCTTGAAATTGAAAGCGTATCAGATTACTGCAAGCTGACGAATGATAAAGGCGAATTTATTAAGGTTGACAGGCCGATAACACAAGGGCAAAAGCTGATTATCAACACAGGCACATACACAACAAAGCTTGTTGATGTAAATGGTGCTGAAAGCTATGCAAACAACAAGCTAACCCTTGACAGCACCCCGGATATGAAGCTTTATAGCGGAACAAATATTCTTACCTTTGATAATGGCTTGCAAAGCCTGCCTGCCGCAACGATAAAAATAAACAGGCTTTATGTGGGGATAAAATAATGAAAAAAATAATAATGGTGGTGATGCTGATAGTGACTTGTCAATTATTTAATTTTCCGGCTGGTGTTGTAAATGATAATCTTCTGTTAAATAGTGGCTGGTGGCACAACATGGATAACTGGGTAATAAACAATGATGCAAATGATTCAACCCCTGTTGTGATTTCAGACTATGAATATAACGGAAACAAAACGCTTGAAACAGGGTTAGAGGCTGACATTGATTATGATATGGTTGACCGTGGCTGGGCTTATTTTAGTGTAAATTATACAGGAAAAATTATAGCAACTGATAACTATCATACTTTTTCAGTATTTTTTATATGCCCTGATGAATTTACAATAGATGGTTATGTTGAATTTAAATATGTTTTTGCTGATGGAACATATCAATATGATAGCTGTGTCAGCTCAAGTGTGGAACGAATAGGTGAGGGGTATAAAGTCAAATATACCAGCCGAAACTCCACATCAAAAACTGTCGTTATGATTGAGGATGTTTGTTTTAGAATCAGCCTTTATACATATACAGCACCGATTAGCACAATTATTTATTGTTGCCAGCCAAAGCTTGAATACGGATTATCAGCGACTCCATATTGCCCGTCAATTTATGATAATATCAGCTTTGATTATGATAAATTGAACGCGTCCTTCCAGTCTGCAAAAATCGGCGATTTTAAACCATTGTCATATCATTATACAAAAAGCCTTACGGAAGTAGGGCTTTTTAATATGCAGGTAAATAAAAGCGATGTTTATGCCAAATACATTAAGCCTGACTGCCTGATGCTATATGATGGCGACTGGCTATTGGTTGAAGATATCGAAACGGATGAAAATATAGCATACATTAGCGGGCTTGATTTAAAGGGCTTGCTTAAAACTCGGGTAACAAAAGGGGTAATAACTGGCTCGTTCGAGGGGTATGACAATATATCAGGCTCGACCGAAACCTGTTTTAAAACCCTAATCGCCCACAACATAGTTAATCCGGCAGACACAAACAGGACAATTCCCCTTGCCACACTTGCAAAGGATTATAACAGAGGGCTTGCAAGCGATAACATTACAACACGCAATGAGGAGCTTGACGAGGTAATTAAAAAGCTTTGCGAAAATGCGGGAATAGGTTATGACGTTTATGCGGACAGTTTAAACAACAAAATTATTTTTGATGTTGTCGATATTGTTGATAAAACAATAGACCAGCGTGAGAGAAACCAGGTGGTTTTTGATATTGGCAGAAAGAACATCAGCGTATTTAAAAAGGTTGAGGGTGTTTCAACCTATAAGAATTTTTTCTATTGCACAAAATCCCTTGACAATACTGCCGAACAAGCTGCTTTTATCAGCGTTTTTCGCCTTGAAGAAGGTGTTAAGTCAGGCATTGCCCGAAAAGAAAAATATCTTGCTGTAAATGTTGGTGAAGATGAAAGCTTGTATCAAAAGGCTAATCAGCAAAAAATTGAATATGAAAAAATCTTCAGCTTTGAAATTCAGCCTGCCTTTATTAATAATTATGGCAAAGAGTTTGTTATAGGCGATAAAGTCACTTTAAAAGATGGGGATGAGTTTATAAATCAGATTATCAATAAAGTGACAAAATCAATAACAGGCAATGATAAATCAATAATCTTAAGCTTTGGGGCCACAAAGCCAAAAGATTTGAAATACTTATCGCAACAAATTAAAGAAGGGAGAATTTAAAAAAATGAAATCAATGTTTTTTGACTATGACGGAACAGAAGACACTCAGTATTCAGCAGTTGATTTTCGGAAAGCGTACAGCTCCATGTTGTCTGACGGGGTTATAGTCCCGCCTAATGATGATATCACAACATCAACCGCCTGCAAGGTTGTGTCAGATGGTGGCAACGTTAAAATTTCTGCCGGTGTTGCTGTAATAAAAGGCGCTTTTGCTTTTATGAATGACGATATTGTCACTCTGACGGTAAACGGAAGTTACAGAATAGTTCTTGAATATTCAGAGCCAGCAAACAAAATAAGCGCAAAAGCTATTTTATCAACCGAAAGCCTGATACGCACAGCAACAGTATATCAGATACAGCTTGCAACTGTCAGCAGGGAAGCGGGCATTGCCACAGTAACAGATACAAGGGCAGACAAAGCAGTTTGCGGATATGTCAATAAATATATTGACCCTACATTGCAAGAAGTTACATCCCGCATTACAGCAAACGAAAACAGTATATCAACTATGGTTATTGGTGGTAGGAATTTATTATTAAACAGTAATTTTAATAATGGATTAACAAATTGGACTGTTACAAACGCCAGTTTATTTACAGACACTATTAAAGGCAATTGTCTAAAAATTGAGGGGAACATCAATACTACTGCTTATTATGTTAGACAAATATATGTTTGCAATGATGCTATAAAAAACAATTCATTTGTTATACAAGCAAAATATAAAAGACAAAGTTTAGTTTTAGGTACAGTATCACCAAAAGTAACGCTATATGTGATAGCAAGGCTTGCCAACGGGACAAGCAGATTTTATGAAAATTTCATTTATGACGGAACAGACACGGATTGGCAGACTAAAATTATTTATATTGAAAAAGATTTAAACATAACGCAAATTGAAGTATTAGGATACTGCAAAGCTTTATCGGGATATATTCTTTATGATGAGTTTAAGCTTGAAACAGGCACAATAGCCACAGACTGGTCGCCTGCCCCCGAAGATGTTGATGATAAGATTAACACTTTATGGAAAGTAATTTACCCTGTCGGTTCTTTATATAAGACTGTTTTAAATACAAGCAATCCTACTATTATATTTGGTGGGACATGGTCGCTAATAGGTACGCTAACTGAGTTAGGTAAAACAGTATATGTATGGGAACGCACAGCGTAGAGCAGTTATTTAAGTAAAAACTATATTTTTTGAAAGGAAGAAAAACTATGTCTTACACAACAATAAACGCAAAAAACAATGTATTTGAGCAGGGAGCTCACTATATGACATCTCCATATGGAATGAGGGATGGGAGAATGCACAACGGTATTGACCTCATCGGGAAAGCTTATGCAGGGGACAACATTGTAGCATTTGCTGACGGCAAGGTTATCGCAATGCTAAACACCTGCAACGGTGCCACACCAGCTGAGGGCAACCACGTT
>QKDG01000103.1 GCA_003246805.1 Clostridia bacterium
GCAGGGCAGAATCGCAGCTGATAATATCTGTGGTATCAACAGCAAATATACAGGAACACAGGGCACTGGTATTTTAAAATGCTTTGACCTAACCGTTGCAACAACGGGCATTACTGAAAAACAGGCAAAAGCATTAAAGATAGATTATGATAAATCCTTCACCTATTCAGCATCTCATGCATCATATTATCCTGGCGCTGTGAATATGTCGATAAAGATTATTTTCACTAAAAAGGACGGAAAACTCCTTGGAGCGCAGGTTGTAGGATATGATGGAGCAGACAAGCGACTTGATGTTCTTGCAACAGCTATCCGTGCAGGAATGACTGTATATGATTTGACAGAGCTTGAGCTTGCTTATGCACCACCTTTCTCATCAGCTAAGGACCCAGTAAATATGGCTGGCTTTGTGGCAGAAAATATACAGAAGGGCTTGACGAAAACATTCCACTGGCATGATGTTGAAAATCTCCCGCGTGACAATAGTGTTATACTCCTTGATGTAAGAACAAAAATGGAATATGACAACGGGCATATAGATGGTTTTATAAATATCCCTGTTGATGAATTAAGGAATAATCTTGAAAAGCTTGACAAAACAAAAAAGATATATGTAACTTGTCAGATTGGTCTTCGTGGCCATGTGGCTTGCAGAATACTCTCTCAGCATGGTTTTGATTGTTATAATCTATCAGGCGGATACAGATTGTGGAGCAGCATTTTCCAAAAAACACTTCCCGTTAAAAAATTAATGCATATAAATAATGAAACTATGGTTCCGGTAGAAGAAAAGGAAGCAGATAAGATTGTTCATAATATCAACGCTTGCGGTTTACAATGCCCTGGCCCTATTATGAAATTGTCTGAGGCTGTAAAGAACGCGAATGAAGGCGATGAAATTGTAATTTCAACCACCGACCCAGCATTTGCATCAGATGTTGAGGCGTGGTGCAGAAGAACAGGCAATGTATATGGCGGGATGGAATCAGAAAAAGGCGTTTCAAAGGCTGTTATTACTAAAGGTGCGCCCGGCACTGCCTGCAAGGTAGCAGATGCTAATGACGGCAAGAATATAATCGTATTCTCTGGTGACCTTGATAAAGCAATAGCCTCATTCATCATAGCAAATGCGTCAGCTTCTATGGGAAGAAAGGTTTCGATGTTCTTCACATTCTGGGGACTGAATGTATTGAGAAAGCCAGAAAAAGTAAGTGTCAAGAAGGACTTTATAAGCACAATGTTCGGCAAAATGATGCCAAGAGGTTCAAAGAAGTTATCACTTTCAAAAATGAATATGGGTGGCATGGGCGCTCAGATGATAAGAAGAGTAATGAAGAACAAGAATATCGACAGCCTTGAAGATTTGATACAGGCTTCAATCAATAATGGCGTTGAGCTTGTTGCCTGCACAATGAGTATGGATGTTATGGGCATAAAGCTTGAGGAACTTATAGACGGTGTAAAGCCGGGCGGAGCAGCTGCAATGCTTGCGCACGCTGAAGAATCTGATATGTCATTATTCATATAATTATCAATGCTTATTGCATGATGTTCAGCTTTTAAAAACCAATGATTAAAAAAGGGTTAGTGGGCGACTTCAAAGCCCCCTGATGAACAATAATTCTAACAAACATCTCTCACAAATGTTATTCTGCTACTCACTAACAAATTAGAATTAAAAAAACAGGTAATTCCATAACAAATAAGTAATAGTCGTGTACTTCTATAAAATCAACAATCTCATTTTTCGAGAATTTGTAAAAAAGCAGTATAATCTTAAAAATTATGAACACACAAATTAATTTTGGGGGTTTTGCAGTCTCCCCCTAACCCAATGCCTCTAAAACTATATGGCAAAGCCCCTTCTTCTTTAAAGGAAGAAGGGGTTTTGTTATGCAATATATTGCTTTAAAATAAATCTTTCGATTACATGGGCAATTCCGTCATTATCGTTTGATAAAGTCACAAAATCACAGACATCCTTGACGGCTTGCTGTGCATTTGCCATTGCTACACCAATGCCTGCAAGCTTAATCATCGAAATATCGTTGAAGCCATCACCGCAGGCTATCATATTCTCTTTTGAATAACCAAGGTGCTGCAAAAGTACACCAAGAGAATAAGCCTTATCAACAAATTGTGGCATGATTTCAAGGAAAAATGGTTCAGAACGTGTAACGCTGAATCTTGAACCTAATTGTGATTTAACATCATCCTCAATGCTAGCCAGATAATCACCCTCACCAAGCATGATGAATTTAGGGACATCATATGTAACCTCGTCTATAAAGCTTTTTACCTTTACGCAGTTTGTTTTGTTAATACGGCATTCAAGTTCAAGGAACTCATCGCTGTATTCAGCAATAACCTTGCCATCCGAATATGTCATAAGGTTTACATTCAGCTTTTTTGATAGACTATAAACCTCGGGTATAAATTCCTTTGAAATCATTTTTTTGTAAATAACCTGATTGGACTTGCATTCAGTAATTTGCCCCCCATTGTAGGATAAAATATATCCTCCGGTTTTGTCAAGGCCAATCTGCTCAGCAACAGGAACAATACCGATGTGAGGCCGTCCGGAAGCAATAACAATTGTTACTCCATGAGTCTGAGCGTCGATTATAGAGTTTTTTGTGCGCTCTGTTACGATTTTTTGTGAGTTATTAAGAGTTCCGTCAATGTCAAGTACCAATACTTTACAGTCCATATAATGCTCCCTTCAAAGACTAGCTTTATATTATTAAGTATAACATATTGTTGAAGATATACAATATAGTTAATATGGATTTGTTGTTTATCACAATAACCAAAATTTTATCCCTTTGTTTTTGTGTAAGATTATTAAAGTAGAAAATACAATTTCGACGAAAAGATTAAACTACTTCAAATAAATAGCAAGCAAAGGCAAATGGATGAAAATTATAAAAAAACATCGACATTTTTCGTGCTTGATGTTACAATAATACAAAGATTTAAAACATTTCTGGTTACGCTGTATAAGTTTGGCATAAAAATATATAGTAGCTTTTTGTATTGATAAGAACAATGCGTGTTAATGAGATTGTATTTGAACAGAATTATTAAGGTGGGGGAAAATGAGAATTAAAGCTAATGATAAAAGATATGCAGGGATCCTTTTGCCTGTTTCAAGCTTGCCTTCAAAATACGGGATAGGCGATTTTGGCGAGGGGGCATATCACTTTGTTGATTATCTGGTTGAATGTGGCCAGAATATATGGCAGATACTCCCGCTAGGGCCGACAAGCTTTGGAGACAGCCCGTATCAGTCGTTTTCTGCATATGCTGGTAATCCATATTTTATCGACATAGATAAATTGATAGAAGAAGGGCTTTTGACAAAAAATGATGTCGAGGGGATTGACTGGGGCGAAAGCGATAGCAAAATCGATTACAGCAGTATTTATATCAATAAATTCAAGGTTTTGAGAAATGCCTTTTCAAGCTTTAAAGAAGATTCTGCCTACCATGATTTTTATAATGAAAATAAATACTGGCTTGCTGATTATTCATTATATATGGCGGTAAAGGGAAACTTTGGCAATTCATCATGGCTTGAATGGGATGATGATATCAGACTTTTTGAAAAATCAGCAATAGAAAAATATAAGGAATTACTTAGCGAAGAAATAAAGTTCTGGTGCTTTATTCAGTTCAAATTCTATGAGCAGTGGTTTAAGCTTAAAGCCTATGCAAATAAAAAGGGTATTAAAATATTCGGGGATATTCCCATTTATGTTGCAATGGATTCAGCTGATACATGGGCAAATTATAAGCTGTTTTTGCTTGATGAAAATCATAAACCAACTGTAGTTGCAGGATGTCCCCCTGATTATTTTTCAGCAGATGGTCAGCTTTGGGGAAATTCAATCTATGACTGGGAGTATATGGAGCAGAACAATTTTGCGTGGTGGAAAAAGCGAATTTCATTTTGCTCAAAAATATATGATATAATAAGAATAGACCATTTTATAGGCATAGTAAGATACTATGCTATTCCGGCAGAAGATAAAAACGCAATAAACGGAGAGTTTCACAAAGGCCCGGGAATCAAGCTTATACGAGCGATTGATGAGGC
>QKDG01000176.1 GCA_003246805.1 Clostridia bacterium
CTAAGGAAAAAATGCAAGCCTGTTGAGGCTTTTGATGAGAAATTATGGACATTGCTTGACGATATGGCGGAAACAATGTATGCATCTAACGGGCTTGGGCTGGCAGCCCCTCAGGTTGGGTATCTGCGCAAAATAGCAGTAATGGATGTAGGCGAGGGCTTGCTTGAAATAATCAACCCTACAATTCAAAACAAAGACGGGGAACAGCGTGATGTTGAGGGTTGTTTATCCTGCCCTGGCGAATACGGATATGTTACCCGCCCTATGACCTGCACGGTAAAAGCACAGGACAGATACGGCAACTGGTTTGAAAAAGATTTGACAGGGATGTTTTGCAGGTGTGCCTGCCACGAAACTGACCATCTTGACGGCAAGCTTTTTCTTGACTTGGTTGAGGAATTTGTAGAGGTAGATGAAAATCAGGAGGATTAAGGATGAAAATAGTTTTTATGGGCACCCCTGATTTTGCTGTTCCCACTTTAAAGGCTTTATATAATGAGGGCTATGATGTCAGTGCTGTGTTTTCACAGCCTGACAAACCAAAGGGGAGAGGGTACAAGCTTACTCCTCCCCCCGTGAAAATATGTGCTGATGAAAATGGCACTCCTGTTTTTCAGCCGAACAGCCTTAAAAAAGGTGACGAGGCAGAAGAAGCAATAAAAACCTTGAAGTCAATTCAACCCGATTTTATTGTTGTAGTTGCCTATGGCAAGATATTACCAAAAGAAGTTCTTGAAATTCCAAAATACGCCTGTATAAATGTTCATGCCTCGCTTTTACCTAAATACAGGGGGGCAGGGCCTATTCAATGGAGTGTTTTGAACGGTGAAAATGAAACTGGTATAACCACCATGCTTATGGGAGAGGGACTGGATACAGGGGACATGCTGTTAAAAGCATCTACCCCAATAGGTAAGAACGAAACAGCCTCTGAACTTCATGACAGATTGTCGCTAATGGGGGCAGAGCTTTTGATAAAAACATTAAAGGAATTCGACAGCATTGTTCCGCAAATGCAGAACGAAGCCGAAGCCACGTATGCACCAATGCTTTCAAAGGAGCTTTGTGCGATTGATTTCAATAAATCATCAGATGATATTCATCATCAGATAATGGGATTATCAGAATGGCCTTGTGCAACTGCATTTATAAAAGAAAAACGAATAAAAATATATAAATCTGAAATTGTTTCCCATAATGATAAAAACACAATTGCTGGGGAAATTATTAACGAAAAGGATTTGACAATAGCATGCTCAACAGGCTCAATAAGAATTTTGGAGTTGCAGGCAGAAGGCTCAAAAAGGATGAAGGCATCCGATTATCTTAGAGGTAATCCTGTTGAAAAGCATGAAATTTTAAAATAAGGAGAAATTATTGTGCCATATTTTTACTATTATGACCCAACAATGGTTTTAATGATACCAGCCCTGCTTTTTGCTTTATGGGCACAGTATCGAGTTAAATCAACATTTGCAAAATATTCAAAAATAAATAATGCAAGGGGAAATACAGCGGCAGAGGTTGCAAGGCAGATTCTCAACGACAATGGCTTGTATAATGTTAATATTGAAAGAATAAACGGAAAGCTGACAGACCATTATGACCCAAGGAGCAATACAGTTAGATTATCAGAAACCGTTCATTCAAGCACGTCGGTTGGTGCAATAGGTATTGCCGCACACGAGGTAGGCCACGCAATTCAGCACGCCACCGATTATACACCAATAAAAATCAGAACGGCACTTGTTCCGATAACAAACATCGGTTCAACCTTAGGGATATGGATAGTTTTTATCGGGCTTCTTGTGTCTCCACAAATTGCAATAATAGGGGTAATTTTATTCTCAACAGTAGCATTATTTCAGCTGGTGACATTACCGGTTGAGTTTAATGCAAGTTCAAGGGCATTAAAAACACTTGAATCGCATAATATTTTATATGATGACGAGCTTGTGGGTGCAAAAAGGGTTTTAAATGCGGCCGCAATGACATATGTTGCAGCGCTTGTTTCTTCGCTGTTAACACTACTAAGGCTGGTATTGAGAATCGGAATGGCAAACAGAAGGGGAGATTAATTTAATATGAAGACATCCCGCCAGCTTGTTCTGCAACTGCTGATAAAAATGGCAAAAAGTCAGTCCTATTCAAATATCCTGCTTGATGAGGCACTAAAAAAAAGTGAATTATCGCAACAGGATAAAAAATTTGCGGCAGCTCTTTTTTATGGAGTAGTAGAACGCCAGCTGACTCTTGACAAAATTATTAGAAATTATAGCACCCGCCCTGTTGACAAGCTTTCAGATGAAGTCCACCAGATATTAAGGATGGGGATATATCAGCTTTTGTATTTGGACAGTGTGCCCGAAAGCGCCGCTGTAAATGAAAGCGTTGTTCTTGCAAAACAAAATAAGAATCCGGCTGTTTCAGGCTTTGTAAACGCAGTTTTGAGGAGCTTTATAAGGGACGGCTGTGTGTTGCCAAAGGGGCGAAATAAGATTGAGGAACTCTCCCTTGAATATTCCTGCCCTGAATGGTTAATAGCAAAGTGGACAAGGGATTATGGAGAGGGCAAAGCCTCATCAATGCTTAAATCCTCACTTGGCAGGGCGCCAATTACTATAAGGGTAAACACAAACCGAACAGACACCGACACCTTGATTTGTGAGCTTGAAAAGGAAGAAATATCGGCACAAAAGGTTGATGTTATTGAGAATTGCCTTGAAATCAAAAATTCAGCAGGGATAGAAAATTGCGAAGCCTATAAAAAGGGGCTATTTCATGTTCAGGATATTTCAAGCCAGCTATGCTGCAAAGCTTTGAATGCCAATGAGGGCGAAATTATTCTCGATTTATGTTCAGCACCTGGTGGCAAAGCATTCACAATAGCACAAATAATGAATAACAAGGGATGCCTTTATGCCTTTGACCTTCACGAAAAAAGGGTACAGCTTATATGGCAGGGCGCAAAAAGAATGGGACTTGATATAATAAAAGCAGGAACAAACAATGCAAAGCTTTTTAACGATAAAATCCCTCTCGCTGATAAAATTCTTTGTGATGTTCCATGCTCAGGACTTGGTGTAATAAGAAGAAAGCCTGAAATTAAGTTCAAAAATTATCAGGAGTTTGAGAACCTTCCAGAAATCCAGTATCAGATACTTGAAACTTCATTTGGATATCTAAAAATAGGCGGTGAGCTTGTATATTCTACCTGTACGCTTAACAAAGCGGAAAATGATGAGGTTATCGATAAATTCATAAGCAGTCATCCAGATTGTGAAAAAGTGAAAATTCTTTCTCAATATGGTGAACCTTTTGGCGACTATAAAGCTACAATATTCCCCGATTTTCGCAACAGTGACGGCTTTTTTATCGCTAAGATAAGAAAAACGAGGTGACAATTTGGAAAAGATTGATATTTTGTCATTGTCACTTAATGAAATTGAAAATATTTTAGTCGGGAATAATGAGAAAAAATTTAGGGCTTTGCAGATATACGACTGGCTTCATGTAAAAAGATGCACCGAATTTTCTCAAATGACTAATCTTTCTGCACAATTAAGGGGGCTTTTAACAGGTATTTTTTGTATAAATACATTAAAAATTAAAAAAAAGCTTGAATCTTATACCGATAATACTGTAAAATATCTGTATCAGTTAAATGATGACAATTATATAGAAACTGTGTTAATGGAATACAATCACGGATACAGTATCTGCATATCAACGCAGGTAGGCTGCAAAATGGGATGCAAATTCTGTGCGTCTACCAAAGCTGGCTTTAAAAGGGACCTCACCCCTGCGGAAATGCTTTTGCAGATATATGAAACAGAACGTGATGCAGGCATCAAAATTTCAAGCGTTGTTCTGATGGGAATTGGTGAGCCGCTTGATAATTACGATAATACAATTAAGTTTTTAGAGCTTTTATCATCGGAAAAAGGCACAAATATGAGTTTAAGGCATGTATCATTGTCAACCTGCGGGCTTGTAGATAGAATCAATCAGCTTGCAGACTTAAATACGGCTTGACATTATCAATTTCATTGCATGCAACTGATGATATTGCAAGAAGTGAAATTATGCCGATAAATGAAAGGCATAATATTCATAAGCTCATAACAGCGTGCAGGAATTATATTAATAAAACAGGCAGGCGGATTTCATTTGAATATGCGGTAATTGACGGATTAAATGATTCAAAAGAGCATGCTAAAAAACTTGCGGGGCTTTTAAAAGGATTAATATGTCATGTAAATTTAATACCAGTCAATCAGATAAAAGAAACAAGTTATATTTCAAGCAGAAAATCAGCACAGCAGTTCCAGAATTATTTACTGGAAAACAACGTAAACGTAACAGTCAGAAGAACACTGGGCTCTGATATAAATGCGGCATGTGGGCAGCTGAGAAGAGAGTTCGAAGTATGACGATAAAAGGAGTGAAAAAATGCAGGTTGCTTCTAAGACCGATAAAGGGCTGGTAAGGAATGAAAATCAGGATAGAGTAAAAACCCAGCAGTTTGATGATGGCTCAGTTTTAGTTGTTGTATGTGATGGTATGGGCGGTGAAAACGCAGGCAGCGAAGCGAGCGAAATAGCAGTGAATGAGGTTTTTAACAGGATAGTAACAAGCTATCGTGCAGGTGCAGATAACAACAGCATCCGGAATCTAATAATTAGCGCCATAAGCGCTGCAAACTCAGTTGTTTATCAAAAATCACTTACCGTTGATTCAATGGTAGGGATGGGAACAACCTGCGTTTGCGGAATAATAAGGAATGATACTATATTTATTTCAAATGTTGGTGACAGCCGTGCATATTTAATCAGTGGGAACAGTATGGAGCAGTTAACTAAGGACCATTCCTATGTTCAGCTTTTGTATGAACAAGGTGAAATAACAAAGGAAGAAATAAAGACACACAATAAAAGGAATGTCATAACAAAGGCAGTCGGGATTGACGATAATATCTCACCCGATTATTATGAAATTGAGTTCCCTGAAAATTCAGTTTTACTTTTGTGTACCGATGGTTTATCATCATATTGCAATGAGGACGTAATATGTGAGATAATTAGCAAAAACAATGTTCTTGACGCTTGCTCAATGCTGATTGACAAAGCAAATGACAATGGTGGAAAAGACAACATTACGGTTGCGTTGGTTTCTTATTAATTTTTAGGAGTGAATTATATGGACAATAACATTGGCAGGAAGATAGACGGCAGATACGAAATAACAGAGCTTATTGGTATTGGCGGTATGGCAGATGTTTATAAGGCTGTCGATATTATGGAAGATAAGACTGTTGCTGTTAAAATACTTAAAAACGAGTTCAGCCAGGATGAAGATTTCAAAAGGCGTTTCAGGAACGAATCAAAGGCAATAGCAGTTTTATCTCATCCTAACATAGTTAAAATTTTTGATGTTGGTTTTAACGACCATCTTCAGTACATTGTCATGGAGTATATCGATGGGATTACTCTGAAAGAGTATATCGAGCAGCAGAAGGTTATTAAAACTAATGATGCTATTCATTTTACCTTGCAGATTTTAAGGGCATTGCAGCACGCACACGACAGAGGAATTGTTCATCGTGACATAAAGCCACAGAACATTATGCTTTTCCCTGATGGAACAATAAAGGTAATGGATTTTGGAATCGCTCGTTTTTCAAGGGAAGAGGGTAAAACACTTTCAGATAAAACAGTTGGCTCAGTGCATTATATCAGCCCGGAACAAGCAAGGGGCGATATTACTGACGAAAAGAGTGATATCTATTCGGTTGGAATAATGCTTTACGAGATGATGACAGGGCAAAAGCCTTTTGAGGCAGAAACTCCTGTTGCGGTAGCTTTGATGCATGTTCAGGATATTCCTAAAACTCCAAGGCAGATCAGCCCTTCAATTCAGGCTGGTCTTGAAGAGATAATTATCCATGCAATTCAAAAGGATACATCAAAAAGATATCAGTCAGCTTCTGAAATGATTAAGGATTTAACAGATTTTAAAGCTAATCCTCAGTTGATATTTGGGTATGGGAATAATATTGAAGAGCCTTCAACCATTTTCTTCAATCCGCTTGATAAAAATGGGCAGGACATTGATTCTTCCGATGACGATGATGAAGAAGAACACAAACCTTCATTGCTTGTGCCTATACTAACAGGTGTTGCGGTAACGGTTGTATTGGTGGCATCTATACTTATATTGATGTCAGTGACATCGGGCTTTGGCAAAACCACAAAAGAAGAAGTTTCGATGCCAGATTTTATAGGAAAAGTATATTCTGAAGTTTTTAATGAATACCGTGGCAAATTTGAATTTATAAAGGTTGAAGATTATTCTACAGAATATGGTGAGGGAATTGTTTTTGAACAGGATATTGTTGCAGGAAGAGCAGTAATAGAAGGGCAAAAGATAACACTAACCGTCAGCAAAGGAGCACAGCTTGTTGAAGTTCCTGATGTTGTAAACAAATCCTATGAACAAGCAAAGGAAATCCTTGAAAAAGCCGGTTTCAAGGT
>QKDG01000137.1 GCA_003246805.1 Clostridia bacterium
TTTCAAATTCTGCTTGATTTGCCTTTTTTCACTGTACATTTTTTCGTCCGCACGATTTACAATAGCTTCAATATACTGCTCAGAATTGCAATTGAAGGTTTCTATTCCGTGGCTCGCACTCACAATATATCTTCTGTTTTCTGTTTCGTTAATAAAATTATAATAATTTAAGATACGCTCCCAGATTTCTTGTGCCTGGCTTTCGCCAAGTCCCTCAAAAATCACAAGAAATTCATCTCCACCCAGCCTGGAAACAAAGTCGTTCTGGCGGATATGCTGTTTTATTCCGGCAATAACGCTCAGAATAAGCTCGTCACCAGAATCATGCCCCAGGGCATCATTTACTTCTTTTAAGCCATTGATATCAATAAAGCAAACGCTTATTGTGCAATTGGATTTAGTTGCGCTTTTGAAAAGCGTTGAAAGCCTTTCAAAACCGGCGCGCCTGTTGTAAACACCTGTCATTATATCATACTCAGAAAAATACTTTATTTGTTCTCTTTCGTTCTTATTGAGCGATAATAATGCTGCAATTGAAGCTGAAACAATAAAAATAATAATAAGATAAACTGAGTTTGTTTTTATAACCAATAAAAGTATCGCACCTGTGTTCTGGCCGACAATAGCACCATTCTGTGAATCTATTGACATAAACGATATCAAAGTCCAGTCACCCGAACCTAAGCTGTAAGAATATGCGTCATTATTGTCAACAAACTCTTTGCCTGCGACAATTTTTGAATAAACAAACAAGCCGTTTTCACTTATAAGATAACCATCAGTCTTATTGCTGATCAATTCCCATTCTTTGGAGTACGAACTTAAAAAGCTTATGTCAGCTTTATCCTCATACATAAACGACCATTCGGAATCCTTGTTTTCGCTGTTAAAAAGCCAGTAGCCATCTGAATTCAGCATGAACATGCTTCCGCTGCTTGTTGCATCTACCTGCTCTAACTGGTTAAGAATATCATCTGCCAAATAATTCAAAACAATTATTCCCTTTAACTCGCCGTTTATAAAAAGGGGCGTTGATATCCTTAAAGTAGGTTTAATTGGCTCTTCAATAGCATTGTTTTCAACATTCAGGTCAAGCTTTGAAAAATATATTTGATTTTCAGCCAGTTTAATTGAATCTTCAAAATAGTATCGTGTGCTTTTGTTCTGCAATTTTGATTTATCAACAACAAAAGAACCATTTTTGTAATAATCAACCCGTATTACCTCATCACCAGCTGCATCAATATATCGAATCTGGTCATAAATCTTTTTTCTGTCAGAAAAAGCAACCAGGAGTTTATTAATATCCGTAAAATCGCCGTTATCGTTTTCGCTAAGCTTGATACAATCAGCTACATATAATAAGTCCCCGGATATTCTGCTTAATCGGTTAGAAACAATTGTGTTGGCAGTATTCACGATTTGAGTTTCTTTATCAATAAGCTCACTTTTAACAACATCATCCAGCTTGAATTGTATATAAAAAGCCAGTATGAGCATTAAAAAGCTCAACACAAAAAATATAATAAGCATATATCGCAAAAAGATTGTTTTTTGTTTAAGCAGGTTTTTCAGCATAAGTATTTCCTTTCATATTAAGGATGGCAATATAAAAAAATAACAGAAAGTTTAAAAAAATAATGAAAAATCAACTCGGCTGAGTGATTTTCCAAATACATTGTTGAATAGATTATTTTTTCTATTATTCATTATAACACATTTGTTATAAGTGTCAAATACTAAATTGAAAAAATCCGACAAATTAAAAGAATGCTCATTCTGATTTAACTTTCAGGATGAGCATTCTGTATAATTATAATACGCTATTATATTCTTGTGCTGGGTTTGTCAGAATAATATTTTTACAAGGTGCCGAGCAAATCTAATTCTTCAAGTTTTTCTTTTGTTGGAATTCCAAATTCATCCCAGCCACGCAATTCATAATACTTATCTAACATTCCGTCTAAATCAGGGATATTATCAGCAGAGCCACCAGTCATTCTTCGCTTGCGCATTCTTTGTGGAAGTTTATCATCTTTTCTTGACTGTCCATCACGAACAAGGTACATTCTTTTTAGGTTGAAGATACGCTCGCCAGTTTTAATTAGTTCTTCTTTTGTCAGGTCCCATCCAGTAATATAACTCAACCAATTTGTTATAGTTTCACCTGTTTCATCTCCCATTGGTCCAATAAGGAACTTACAACAGGTCATTGAATCACATAAACACATGATATGTTCAAGCTCTGTATTCATTTCAGGCTTATATTCAGTTGAATGATTTTCAAGAGCAACCACCCCATGGTCATAAAAACCATAACCGCTGTAAGCATTTCCATATTCCTCACCATGGCAGTTTGCAGATAAGTGGCACGCACCACGAGGGCTGGTTGCATATTGCAAGCCAATACTGTCAGCATAACGTGGGTCATGCGCAGGGAATTCCATACCCCTTTGCTGCACAGCAAATTCTAAAGCAATCCCACCAAGCTTTTCAGAAGCTATTTTTGTTCCGTCAGCTAAAACGTCACCAAAATCTTCACGCTTTCCAATTTTATGAACTATCTGTATCATATCTTCTTCACTGCCAAACCTTGCCTTGCAGCCTAATTGTTCTTCTGAAAGAATACCCCTCTCATAAGCTTCCATAGCAAATGAAACAGCATTTGCTGTACCGATAGTGTCAAGGCCATAGCGATTACATAATTCATTAGCGTGAGCAATTGCCTCTAAATTATCAACCATACAGTTTGGTCCAAATAAAGCTAATGTTTCATATTCTGGGCCAGCTGTTTCATCGCATTTATATGGGCCATCTTTAATTGTAACAATTCTACCACACCTGATTGAACAGTTCGCACAGCTGTATCTACCAGAAAGAATAGTTGCATTCATTGTGGGAGTAGCAAGTTTTTCAACATCAAAACTACCACCCATCCAGTTCTTAATAGGAATATCGCCTATCTCTTCAATAAAAGGAACAGCACAAGAAGTGCCGCCTTCACGCAAGCCTTCCATGTTTTTCATAATAATTGGGGCCCATTTTTTTACTGATTCATTAAGCTCTGCTTCTTTTACAACTGGGGTAGAAATATTACCATCCACACAAATTGCTTTAAGCCTTTTTGAGCCCATTACGGCACCAACGCCACATCTTCCAGCTGTTCTGCCATCATTTCCGTCATTCATTATGCAGGAAAGTCTTGAAAGCTTTTCGCCACCTGGCCCGATTGAGCAGGTACACGCTTTTTTGCCATGTTTTTCTCTTAATAAATCATCAACTTTAAAAGTATCTTTTCCCCAAAGCTCTGAAGCATCTAATAGCTCAGGTTTTCCCTCGTTGATATATAGATAAACTGGCTTTGGTGATATACCTTTAAAAATTATTCCGTCATAGCCTGCTTTTTTTAAACGAACGCCCCATTTTCCACCAGAGTTTGCTTCGCCGTATGAACCAGTAAGAGGTGAACGAGTGATTACCTCATAACGTCCTGCGTTCGGCATTTTCGTACCTTCAATAGGTCCTGTTAAAAAAATCAATAAATTATCAGGGCCTAAAGGGTCAGTTTCAGGGCTTGTCTCATCATAAAGAATTCTTGCTCCAAGTCCGCTGCCGCCTAAGTATTTCCTTAATACATCTTCATCAAAAAAAGTGTCTTTTAATTCACCTGTTGTTAAATTTATTCGTAAAATTTTTCCTAAATATCCACCTAACATTAATAAACCTCCCCTAAAATAATAGTATACAAAAATGTGGTTTTACAAATATTTTAGCATACAAAGATATAAAAATCAAGAAAAATGTTAATCAAAATAATTAATTATTGAAATAAAAAATACGAAGCATCACAAAACATGAAAAACATAGTTAAATTAAAACCCATAATTTTTTAAGAACCAAAATAAGTATTTCTTTGAAACGCTTGTGTGTGATTAAATTTAATTAATGTGCTCGTAGATGGTTGTATTGGGGGGTAGCAATCTTATTTATTGTTACGTTTTTAAACGGGACATCA
>QKDG01000005.1 GCA_003246805.1 Clostridia bacterium
CGACAGCGTTCATCCCATAACAACAGAACACAGGGCAATTATTGAGGGGCTTGTTTTTTGTGCATATCAGCAGGCTTATGATGAATATGTGATTACCCACGCTGACTGCTAAAACAACACTCAAGCAGGAATGGAGGCATAAAAGTGACAATAAAAGAACTATCACAGCTATATTATTTGAGCCAGGAAATCAAACAGCTAAAAGCTAAAAAAAGGCTTCTTGAAAAGGATTTACACAATTTATCAACAACAGTGGGATGTGTACAAGCCTCACAAATGCAGATACCGTTCAAGCTTCATTCTGTAAAGGTTGAGGGGATTGGCATTACTGACAGAAACAAGTGGCTTAGAATAAAAGCCGAGCTTTCGGATGTCAAAAATCTTATTGAGCTGAAATTAGAACAGCAGGTTTGCGAATATAATCGCCTCAATAGATACATACAAACAGTTGACGATAGCTTAATAAGGCAGATACTTGAGCTGAGGTTTATAAATGGGCTAAGCTGGAACAAGGTTGCTGATAATATTGGCGGATATAATTCAGAGGACAGCGTTAAAAAAATGTGTTACCGATATTTAAAGGCAAATGAATAAAAACAATTAAAATTCCAAGGCTATTTTTGAAGAAAAATAGTTGTCCTATATGTCCCGAATTTTAGAGCTATCATTAAAATAGCAAAGTATATAGTTTAAACAACCGCCTTGTTGTTGCAAATGCGACAGCAGGCGGCCTTGCTTTGCAAAGATAAGGAATTTCGCTACCTCACCGATATAGTTACCAATTAAACCAAACGGAGGTAACATATCAATGGAACTCAATAAGATTTATAACACAGATTGCATTTTTGGAATGTCACAGCTTGAACCCGAGAGCGTGGATATGATATTATGCGACTTGCCTTATGGCATCACAGGCTGTCGGTGGGACAGCATAATACCTTTTAATCTGCTTTGGGAGCAATACGAACGCATAATTAAGCCCAACGGAGCAATTGTCCTTACATCAAGTCAACCATTCACAACCGAGCTAATCAACAGCAACCGCAAGCTTTTTCGTTACTGCTGGTACTGGTTAAAGAACCAGGTAACAGGCTTTCCATTCGCAAAATTTCAGCCTCTCCGGTGCGTTGAGGATATATGTGTATTTTATAAGAAAACCCCGACATACAACCCACAAGGCTTAATAAAGCTTGAAAAGCCACTATACAAAAAGAAAGATCAAAAGCAAGATTTTGTTTATAATGCAAGCTCTTTAAATAACAGTTTCATAACCGAATACACGAATTACCCACGCCAGACATTAGAAATAAAATGCCAGCGTGAGGGGCTTCATCCAACTCAAAAGCCAGTCGCCTTGTTCGAGTATCTGATAAAGACTTATACGAATGAGGGCGAGGTTGTTCTTGATTCGTGTATGGGAAGTGGAACAACAGCAGTCGCTTGTATAAAAACCAACCGCAACTTCATCGGCTTTGAGATTGACGAGGGGTATTGCGATATTGCTAATGAGAGGATAAACAAAAAATGAAACTTCTTATTTGCACGTTGTGGTGCAAATATTTTCACTTTCTTGTTGTAATTGAACAGTTTTTTGAATATATTATTCTAAGCGTTCAATACTATAGTGGGTGATAATATGTTGTTAAGTTTCTTAAAAAAATGGAATAAAAAACTAAATATAGTAGTAAAAAATAATAAAATGTGCAAAAATTCTATTTACAATAGAAAAAACTTGTGTTATAATTGTTGCAACAAAACGTATGATAATGAAGAGAAAAATGACAATTTAAGGAGGAATATGGCTATGGATAATTACTCTGTTTTTGACATAGCTAATTGGTTTTTATCAAAAGAATCGATGGATCACAAAAAGTTACAAAAACTTTGTTACTACGCACAAGCTTGGTCATATGTATTTAATGATAAAGCTTTATTTGATGGCGAATTTGAAGCTTGGGTGCACGGACCTGTTAATAGGCAATTGTGGTGTGAATTAAAAGCCTATGGATACAGGGATATACCAAAGAATAAACTCAATACTATGTCAAAAAGTGTATGTGAAAAAACATCAGAATTTCTTGAAAGAATTTGGGTTACCTACGGAGAGTTTGAGGGATATCAGTTAGAACAACTTACTCATCAAGAAGAACCTTGGATTAAAGCAAGAGATGGTATTTCAGAAAATCAAATTTGTACTACTGATTTAGATGCTGACGTTATAAAAAAATATTATTCAAATTTAATTTCAGGGGAAGGCAATGGAGAATAATGGCGAAAACAAAGAAAATCCTGAAGCCAGTACTTGATAAATCAAAGTCTAATCAAATTACAAAAGTTAATATTATTGACGAAAAACCCACCATTAGCATTTCTTTTCTTGATAAAAACAATTTTAACCTGCAGCATTTGTTTAAATGTGCAAAAGGCGATACAAAATATTTAAAAGATTTTGAAAGCTTTTTAGATAAAGTAAGGAATTATAAATCCTTAAAAGAACTGAAAATGCTTCACTGTCCGCATTGCAAATCTGCTGATAATACTGATAAAAGAAGTATAGAAAAAGCAAGTTTGTTAAGAAAAGAACATAATGTTGAAGTGGATAGTTTGATTCATTTGCATTGCTGTAGAGACGGCAAAGGAGAGTTTGTTATACACGGCTTTGAAATAAATAACCATTTTGAAATTGTTTGGCTTGACCCTAAACATGAAATACATAACAAAAGATAGTTAACACTCCCACTGTGGAGTGTTTCCTTTTACCCCAAAAACCAAACCGAGGCTACACAATGCAAAACAATATCAAAAACTATATAATTTCCCTCATAAAAGCCAACAAATTATACAAGTTTTATCACTCAACAGCATGGGAAAGCCTGCGTGATGAGGTGTTAAAAGAACAGCATTATGAATGCCAGCTCTGCAAGGCAAGGGGAATCTACACAAGGGCAGACACAGTGCATCATATAAACTATGTGAGGATAGCACCGCACCTTGCACTCAGCCGATACGACGAGCAGGGAAGGCAAAATCTTATAGCAGTCTGTGCCACCTGCCACAACGAAATCCACAAAACAAAACATAAAGGTTTCACCAACGAAGAACGCTGGTGAGGCCTTTTATTATTGCCCCCCCGGT
This sequence comes from Clostridia bacterium, assembly GCA_003246805.1. GTDB lineage: Bacteria > Bacillota > Clostridia > Oscillospirales > Ruminococcaceae > SZUA-444. Next base: position 3,136 of record QKDG01000005.1, read on the forward strand.
CAAAAAAAACGAACATTTTTCATGGTTACGGGACCGAGAGGGCAGCCGACAAAACCGATTTCTCGCACGCGTGAGGGGAACACACAAGAGAGGTGATTAATTTGACAGCAAAACAGATAAGAGAATCCCTGATACTTCAGCTTGAAAAAAAGGGCGCAAATGTCAGCCATTTTATAAGCCTGATTGACGATTATGTATTCTACTGGCAAAAGGAACGCGAAATGCAAAAGGATATCAAAAAGAACGGCTTGAAGTACACCCGCTTATCCGCAAAGGGGGTTGAAATAGAGGTTGAAAACCCGGCTGTAAAATCCTCAGTAATGTATAACAAGCAAAAGCTTGCAATCTTAAAGGAGCTTGACCTTAACACAGACAACTGTTCAAGCGGTGCTGATGATGAACTCTGATATCCAGGAATATATCAATTTTGTCAGGAGCGGTAAGATAGAAGTCTGTGAGGAACAATTATTACTTTGTGATTATATCGAGAAGATTTTTTCGCAGGAAAATCTATTCGTCAACGAGGAACAGCTCTCAAAATATTTAAGCTATCAGAAGTATTTCCCATTTGAATTATTGTTGTGGGAGAAATTCTGCTTTGCTCTTCACAACTGCGTATATCGCGAGGATGGCCAGCTGCGGTGGCCTGTGCTTTTTATATTAGTCGGGCGTGGTGCCGGCAAGAACGGCTATCTTGCATTTGAGGACTTCTGCCTGTTAACCCCCACAAACGGCGTGTCATATTACTACATAGATATTTTTGCAATGAGTGAGGACCAGGCAAAAACCACCTTTGAGGATGTCTACAACGTGCTTGAAGATAACAAGCTAAGGCTTAAAAATCATTTTTACTGGAACAAAGAGGTTAT
>QKDG01000167.1 GCA_003246805.1 Clostridia bacterium
TTTTTACCACCATTATAAATGAAAACCAAAAGTATTCCGATAATCGCAATGTCAAAAAACCAAGCTAAATTTTCACCCATTGAAGTATCCTCCTCTAATTGTCTAAAATTATACTGTTTATTTGCTGTGAACCAAATAAGAAAAGCTGATTTTCTATCAAAGAAAAATCTGTATAGCTTTTATCAAGGCTAATTTCTGTAATCTTCTCCCCATTAGCCGAATATGAAGCGATACCATCTTTAAAAAGAACATAAATCTTGTTATCAACAATCTCAATGCAAGCAACACTGTCTTCAAGCGCAACTGCTACCGAATTGTCAGCAGAATCAAATATTAAAAGCTGGCTTTGCCTGATTTTTTCATTGCGCAGGACCACCGCCGATAAATCACCCGTGGATTTATACAGATAAACGTTTTGTGCGAAATTATATGTATACAATATTTCTCCTGACGATGAAACAACGTTATATTGTGTGTCCCCTATCAGAACAATGCTACCGTCAGAATTATATTTTGAATATAGCACCATTGTGTCAAGCTTTATCAATATTAAAGTTGAATGAATAAAGCTTTGAAATCATCTGCCCGCCCTGTGCGCTTATTGTTGAAGCAATACAGCCGTTGCTTTTTTTGTTAAAGGCTATATTCAGTATTTTTTCTTTAAGATAAGAATAAAAAATCTTATCCCCTTTTTCATTATATATGGTTAATAACGAGGAATATGAATCAGACCTTGAAACAATAGCCACATATCCTTTTGAGCTTATTTCACCATAAACAATTTTATCGGTAATAGTTTTTGTAATAATGTTTCCGCTTCTGTTTTCAACAATAAATTTGCTGTATCCAAGGTCATAAACAAAAAGTCTTCCGTTTTCGGATTTTGTTATGGGGTTTGACATTCCATGCTGTTGTGATGAGGATACCTCGCCATCACGATTATACTTTGTCAGATTTGTATCGCTAAGCAATACAACCTTATCATCCAGGGTAATCAAATCAAAGCTATTGCCGGTTGCTACTTTTAAAGGGAAGTTCTTCAAAACATCATCTTTATTTACTGAGCTTCTGTATTTATAAAGTATACCGTCAAAAACAGGCAACCAGTTATTGCGAGTTAAAAACAATATCAACCCTGTTAAAAAAATAAACATAACAATCGCTGCACGTTTAAAAAAATTCTTTCTTTTCTTCTTTTTTCTTATTTCACGAAGGTCGTTTATTTGAGTCGCCAACACAACACCCCCCACTTAAAATCTAACAATCAATAATATATTTTATTCAGATAAAGACCATGTGCCGGAGCTGTTCTGCCTGCTTTCCTTCGTTCCTTTGCATTCAAAATATCTTCAATCTGAGAGGATGATATTTTGCCTTCGTTTACAAACAAAAGTGTTCCAATCATTATCCTAACCATATTATATAAAAAACCGTTTCCTTTTACAAGTATTTTAACAATTTCACCATCTCTTGTAACTTCACATTTTTCAATTGTGCGGACTGTATTGGTACTTGACGAGCCTGATGAACAAAAACTTTTAAAATCATGTGTTCCTACAAAAGCTTTTGAAGCATCGTTTAAAAGCTTTTCGTTTATCGTAACTCCATATCTGTATGCTCTGTCTTTTAAAAAAGGGTTTTTAAGGTTGCTGTTGTGTATTAAATAAATATATTCCTTGCCTTTGCAGTGATATCTTGCATGAAAATCGCAGGAGACTTCTTCACAGGATTTTATCCCTATATCATCGGGAAGAAGGCTGTTTAATGAACGCACTACCCCATTGCAGGTAATGGAATTTGAGTGCAGAAAATTAAAGCAGTATTCATTTGCGTGAACACCTGTATCTGTCCTTGAACATCCATATATTATTATTTTTTCACCCGTTATTTTTTCAAGAGTCTCTTCTATAATCTGCTGTATGGCAATTGCGTTTTCCTGCCTTTGAAATCCATGATAGGCAAAACCGTTATAAGACATCATCACCTTGAAATTACGCATATCTTCCTGCCTTTAAAAATAAAAATTAAAAATTATTACCAAAGCTAAAAATAATATCGTTAAAGCAAGGGCAATATAATCAATTGTTGAGGTTTTAAGCTGTTTTAATCTTGTTCGGCCTTCTCCCCCACGATAGCAACGGCATTCCATAGCTAATGCAAGGTCATCAGCACGCCTGAATGCTGAAACAAAGAGAGGAATTAAAATTGGAATAAACGCCTTTGACCTCTGTACAATTCCGCCTGTTTCAAGGTCTGCTCCCCTTGCTTTCTGGGCTGACATTATTTTATCAGTTTCTTCAATCAAGGTTGGAATAAACCTTAAAGCTATTGTCATCATCATTGCAAGCTCGTGAACCGGGACCTTGATTTTTTTAAGAGGATTAAAAAGCCTCTCAATAGCGTCTGTCAAAGTTATCGGAGAAGTTGTATACGTCAGTAATGAAGTTCCTGCAATCAGGCAGATTATCCTGACAGCAATAAAAACAGTGAACTTTACACTCTCAAGGGTTATAGTTATTACCCAGAATTTCAGTAAAACAGTTTCACCAGTAATAAAAAATAAATTCAAAGCTGTAGTAATTATTACAATCGGGATAATTGGCTTTAATCCCTTGATTATCATTTTAACAGGTATTTGTGACAAAATAACGATAAAAATCAAAAATGCAAAGCCCAGCAATAATGAGTAAAAGCTGGTTGCAGAAAAAAGCATAACAATGTATAGTGTGGTAAGTATTATTTTCACCCTTGAATCAAGCCTGTGAATTACAGAGTTGCCGGGGAAATACTGACCTATTGTAATATCCTTAATTATTTAAATCTCCCCCTTTTGAAGAATTCGAAGGAGTGTCTTCTTTGCATAATCAACAGTATAAATATCTTCATCAATGCTGACGCCTGCTTGCTTCAAGCGATTAAAAACCCTTGTAATCTGAGGAACGCTTAGCCCCATTTTGGTAATCTCTTCGCTTCTTTTAAATACATTGACAGTATCATCATAGCAAAACAGCTTTGATTCATTCATTACAAGAATTTTAGAGACACTTTTTGCAATATCCTCCATACTATGTGAAACAAGCAAAACTGTGTTGCCCTTTTCCTTGTGATACTCCTTGATTATACCCAATATTCTGTCCCGCCCTTTAGGGTCAAGCCCTGCTGTCGGTTCATCAAGAATTAGCACCTCAGGCTCCATAGCCATTACGCCGGCAATAGCAACACGCCTTTTTTGCCCGCCCGAAAGTTCAAAGGGTGACTTCTGCAATAAATCAGAATTTATTCCTACCAGGCGTGAAATATCAAATATTCTTTTCTTGATTTCATCATCTGACAGCCCCATGTTTTTAGGCCCAAAGGCAATATCCTTATATACTGTTTCCTCAAAAAGCTGATATTCAGGATATTGAAAAACGAGCCCCACCTTAAAACGTATGTCACGAAGTTTTGTTTTTTCAGCCCAGACATCCTCACCATCTATGAAAATTTTGCCTGATGTTGGCTTTAACAAAGCGTTGAAATGCTGTATTAACGTTGATTTTCCTGAGCCTGTATGCCCGATTATACCGACAAGCTCACCCTTTTGAATTTCTAAACTGACGTTATCCACGGCTGTTTTCTTAAATGGAGTACCATCACCGTAAACATAGGTCAGATTCTCAGTTTTTATAATTGACAAAATAAATCCTCCGATTAGCTTTTGTTATTAATTAATGATAACAAAGCGTTTACGCATTCGTCTTCTGAAATAATCTCTGTGCTGATATTATATCCCAGCTGATTTAGCCCGTAGCATAATTCGGTAACCTGCGGAACATCAAGCCCGATGCTTTTTAATTTATCAACCTGAGAAAAAACTTTTTCAGGCGCATCATTCAATATAATCTGCCCTTTTTCCATAACCACAACACGGTCTGCCTGTGCTGCTTCTTCCATGTAATGTGTTATCAGAATTATTGTAATATTAAAATTTTTATTCAGATATTTTATTGTCTTTAAAACTTCACTTCTCCCCTTAGGGTCAAGCATAGCAGTAGGTTCATCAAGTACAATGCACTGAGGTCTCATTGCTATTACGCCTGCAATAGCAACACGCTGCTTTTGCCCGCCCGATAGCCTGTGGGGTGCATGATCTTTATAATCAAACATATTGACTGTTTTTAAAGCATCATCAACACGTCGGCGAATTTCTGCTGGTTCAACTCCTAAATTTTCAAGTGCAAAAGCTACATCTTCCTCAACGATTGTTGCGACTATCTGATTATCCGGATTCTGAAAAACCATCCCAACAGACTGACGTATATCAAACAGCTTATTCTCATCTTTTGTATTGATGCCATTAACAAAAACCTCACCACTGTCTGGCAATAAAACTGAATTAAAATGCTTTGCAAGCGTCGATTTTCCACAGCCGTTATGCCCTAAAACTGCTATAAATTCACCTTTGTATATATCAAGTGAAACATTCTTCAAAACTTCTATTTGATTAATTCCAGTTTCATCTTCATTCTTATAGCTAAAGCTGATATTTTTAACTTCAATAATCTTGTCCATAAGGTTTTTGCCTTTCATTATTTATTAGCCTGCCAGATTGCTGTCGAACCACAAGGGAGAGGAAAACCACTCATTTTTACGGGCAGCCCAATTTCATCAGCGGTAATATCGCCCTTATATTTTAGCCCAACGGTTTCAGCCAGTAGATATGCCATTACTGACGGCGAAAGCCCTGTTGTATAGCTGTTTAGCAAAAAGAACAATGGTGAGTCACTTAAAACTCCGACACATAGCTTGACAAGGTCGAACACACTGTCCTCAAGCTTCCACACCTCGCCGTTCGGCCCCCTGCCATAAGACGGTGGGTCCATTACTATTGCATCATATTTATTGCCACGCCTGATTTCCCTTGCTACAAACTTTTCGCAATCATCGACAATCCAGCGAATAGGTTTTTCTGAAAGAGATGAGATACTGGCATTTTCTCTCGCCCAGGCAACCATTCCCTTTGAGGCATCAACATGGGTAACATGAGCACCTGCCTTTGCACAAGCAAGCGTAGCGCCACCTGTATATGCAAAAAGATTTAAAACCTTAATTTCTCTGCCTGCCTTGGATATTTTATTCATCATAAAATCCCAGTTTACAGCTTGCTCAGGGAATAGCCCTGTATGCTTGAATCCTGTTGGCTTTATATTAAAAACAATGCCTTTATAATCTATTGTCCAGCTTTCGGGAATTTTCTTCTTATATTCCCACGCACCGCCCCCCTGATTTGAACGATGATAATGCGCATGAGGAGTATTCCACAAGGGCGATTTGTGCTCGCTTTTCCAGATAATCTGTGGGTCAGGGCGGATAAGTGTAATATCCCCCCATTTTTCAAGTTTTTCATTGTCAGAAGTATCAATAATCTGATAATCCTGCCAGTCCTTAGCAATTCTCATTAACAATTTCCTTCTACAATTACTTGTGCAATTTTATTTGCATATTCTTCAATTTGGCCTTGAATTTTGCCTTCAAGCATTATTCTTATCAGTGGCTCTGTTCCTGATTCTCTAACAAGAATTCTACCGTCATCACCAAGCTTTTGTGTATAATATTTTATTGTTTCCTGTATTTTCATATCGCTTTTCCAGAAGCCTTTCTGGTGTGGCTTGATTTTTACATTTACAAGTATTTGAGGATACGCCTGCATTATCTGCGCAAGCTCAGACATATTCAGTGTTGTATGCGCCAGAATATGAAGCAACTTAACAGCTGAAAGCTGTCCGTCGCCTGTTGTTGACTCATTCAAAAATATGATGTGCCCTGATTGCTCACCTCCAAGGTTGTATCCGCCCCTAACCATTTCTTCAAGAACATATCTGTCGCCTACACCTGCGGTTGCTACAACAACACCATTGTTTTTTGCAAATTTAAAAAACCCGAGATTTGACATTACTGTTACAACAACTGCGTTGTGATTAAGCTGCCCTGTTCTTTTCATATAATGTGAAAAAATTGCAATCATTTTGTCTCCATCAACAATATTGCCTAATTCGTCAACAGCTAAGCATCTGTCTGCATCACCGTCAAAAGCAAGTCCAATATGGCATCTGTTTTCTAATACACATTTCTGCAGCTGCTCCATGTGAGTAGAACCACATTTTTCATTTATATTTGTTCCGTCAGGTTCATTGTTTATAAAAAAGCAGGTTGCCCCAAGCCCTTTAAAAAGCTTTACAGCCGTGCTGCTTGCACTTCCGTTTGCACAATCTATTGCGACTTTAAGATTTCTGAGGTCGCCTTCAATTGTCTTCATAATATATCTTACATAATCCCACTCAGCATTATTTTCATACACAATACGTCCGATTTCACTGCCTTCTCGCAACTTGATTTCCTCAGGATTATCAAGGATAAGTCGTTCAATCTCATTTTCAATATCATCGTTTAGCTTGAAGCCTGTATTAGAAAACAGCTTTATTCCATTGAATTCAACAGAATTGTGTGAGGCTGATATCATTACGCCAGCGTCAGCGTTATATTTTTTAATAAGCAAGGCAACAGCAGGGGTAGGCACTACACCAAGAATATGTGCATCTGCACCAACTGAACAAATTCCTGCAACAAGTGCTGCTTCAAGAACATCTGACGAAATTCTCGTATCTTTTCCGATAAGTATTTTTGGCTTGTGGTTTGTAGTTTTTGTAAGAACCAATGCTGCCGCACGGCCTATCTGCATTGCAGTTTCACATGTCAGCTCTGTTATAGCTATTCCCCTTGCACCATCTGTTCCGAATAATCTTCCCATAAAAAATCTCCTTATATGTTCAATATAAAAATTTACCACTCAAAAGAAAAACTGCCTTTATGATTTTCTGCAATTATTTTTATTGAATATTTTTTGTTTTTTTCGCAATTCAAAACAAAGCTAATGCTGTCTATTCTATTGCCCTGATATTTTATATCCCCGTTTTCGTCAGTGATATATAAATCGGCCTTGCCGGATTCTGAAACCACATTCACATTAACCGAAGAACCAGATATTTTAACTTCACGTTCCACTGTTCCGCTAAGCTGTTCATATTCTATGCTATAACTTGACGAAGTACTATCTTCAACGATTTCCTTGCCCTCAAAATTATTATTCACAGAGCTTATGCCTGAATCAGCAGAGCAACCAACAAACAAAAGCAAAATGCCGATAAAAAGTATGGTTAGTTTTTTCATAAAATCCCCCATTTTTATAACGTAAACTGATTATCCTGCAATATCCCAAGATGCCTGTAAGCCAGCTGTGTCGCACATCTTCCCCGTGGAGTTCTCGACAAAAAGCCGAGCTGCATAAGATAAGGCTCGCATACATCCTCTAAGGTAACTGCTTCTTCCCCTAAAGCAGAGGCAAGAGTTTCAAGCCCTACCGGCCCGCCGTTATAGCCCTTGATAATCATTGAAAGCATCCTCTTGTCAAGGCTGTCAAGCCCCAAAGGGTCAACCTCCATTCTGTCAAGCGCAATTTTAACAATATCCTCAGTAATTTTGCCGTTTCCCATAACCTCAGCAAAATCACGAACCCTTTTTAAAAACCTGTTTGCTATTCGTGGTGTTCCCCTTGAACGCTTTGCAAGCTCAAAAGCCCCCGACTTATCGCAGGAAATCCCCAATATTACGGCACTGCGCATGATAATATCACATAGCTCATCATGGCTGTAAAGTTCAAGCCTGAGTATCACACCAAATCTGTCACGAAGTGGAGAAGTAAGCTGGCCTGCCCTTGTTGTTGCCCCAACAAGTGTAAACTTAGGGAGGTCAATTCGTATTGAACGAGCCGCCGGGCCTTTTCCGATAATAATATCCAATGCATAGTCTTCAAGTGCGGGATACAGAACTTCTTCAACAGAGCGTGAAAGCCTGTGAATTTCATCAATAAACAAAACGTCATTTTCAGAAAGATTTGTGAGCAACGCCGCCAAGTCACCCGGTTTTTCAATTGCAGGGCCTGAGGTAATACGTATATTTACACCAAGCTCATGCGCAATTATTGTAGACAAGGTTGTTTTGCCAAGCCCCGGGGGGCCATAAAGTAAAACATGATCAAGTGGTTCCGAACGGTTTTTAGCAGCTTCTATATATATAGATAAATTTTCTTTAACCTTCTCCTGCCCAATATATTCATTGAGAGTTTTAGGACGAAGTGAAAAATCAATCTCGTTGTCTTCTTTAATATTCTGGGGTGTAACAAGCCTGTTTTCAAGGTCAAATTCACTTGTTTCAAGCATTTTATCACATCCTTACTTAAAGTTATATTTTTGTAGCAAATGCTTTAAGCCCTGCCTTTATCATTTCCTCAACAGTTAAATCTGAGGCAAGGGCTGAAATAACAGTGGTAGCCTCTGCCTGTGAGTATCCGAGAACAACAAGCGCTGATATTGCCTCACCATAATTCGAGCCACCAAGAACAGGCTGAAAATCAATGCTGCTGCCAGTTGCGATAACCTGCTGTTCCTTTGCTATTTTATCTTTAAGCTCAAGCACAATACGCTGAGCAAGCTTAGGACCGACACCTTTTGTTCTTGTAATAGCTTTTGCATCTCCTGTTGCTATCGTCATTGCAAATTTTTCGGGGCTTATGTCCGATAAAATCGCAAGCGCAACCTTAGGACCGACACCTGAAACAGAAATTAGCATTTTAAAACAGTTAAGCTCCTGCGATGTTAAAAAGCCAAACAGCTCCACATTATCCTCTCTTACATACAGATATGTCAGCAAAGTAACGTTATTGCCGACTGAACCAATCTGTGAAAGTGTGGAATATGTTGTTCTGCAAGCATAGCCTACCCCACCGCATTCAATAACTGCAAGTGATAAATCCTTGTGAATAAGCTCACCTTTAACGCTGTATATCATTTTAACAATACTCCTTTACAATTTTTGATTACAAAAGATGAATGGGAGCAATGCCCATGACAAATTGCAATTGCAAGTGCGTCAGCAGTGTCGTCAGGCTTAGGAACATCCCTTAAACATAAAATCTGCCTCGTAAGCTCCTGCACTTGTTTTTTCTCTGCTTTACCATAACCGACAACCGATTGCTTGACCTGCAAAGGTGTATATTCAAAGATATCAATATTACTCTGCACTGCACAAAGCGATATTACTCCCCTTGCCTGCGCAACGTCAATCACCGTCTTCTGGTTTGTATTGAAAAAAAGCTTTTCTATCGCAATGCAGTCAGGATTATATTTTTTTATCACAAAGGATAAATCATCATATATAATTTTCAATCGTTTCTGAAAAGGCTGGTTGGGTGCGGTTGTTATTGCCCCGAACTCAACCACAGTGAAATTATTCCCTTTATAATCAAGAATACCAAAACCCACAATTGCATAGCCTGGATCAATTCCTAATATACGCATTAAAACTGCCTTTCATTATGTATAATACGACATTCTATTAACGATTTATTATATCACGCATAAAAGTTTTTTGCAAGCAAAAAGGTTGTTTTTAACACTTGTATTATGTATAATAGAATTATTAGTAATAATATTAAGAAAGATGTGAGTTTTATGTCCCTTGAAAATCTGCGTGAAAAAATCAACAGTATTGATGAAAATATAATTAAGCTTTTTATTGAAAGAATGAATATCACACGTGAAGTTGCTGTGTATAAGCAAAAAAACAATCTGCCTGTTTTTCAAAGCAACAGAGAAGTTGAAATTATCAACAAGGTAAGGAATATCTCGCCGGATGAATTAAAAAACAGCTCTGAGGTTTTGTTCAACAACATTATGGATATAAGCAAATGCAGGCAACAGCAGGAGCTTTATAAGGATAACTGTGATATCACATTCAAGCCATTTACGAATGATATCAATAAAAAAATCGGCTGCCAGGGAACAACCGGTGCGTATTCCCATATAGCTGCAAAAAAGCTTTTCCCTGAAAATAATGTTGAATTTTATAACACATTTGAGGATGTTTTCATTGCAGTTGAAAACGGGGAGCTTGATTTTGGCATCCTTCCCATACAGAATTCAACCGCTGGCTCAGTCGCACTTACCTATGAGCTAATGAAGAAATATAATTTTTATATTTCAGCAAATGTTTCCGTCAAAATATCGCATTGCCTTGCTGTAAAAAAAGGAACAGATATCAAGCAGGTTAAAGAGGTTTATTCGCATGAGCAGGCATTATCTCAATGCTCTGATTTTATAAACGCAAATAATTATTCCCCTGTTGAATATGCAAATACTGCTCTTGCTGCCGAATTTGTAAAGAACAGCGGCGAGAATATTGCTGCTATATGCTCAAAAGATTGTGCTGACATCTTGGGGCTTGATATAATAAACTGCGATATTGCCAATGCCAACGAAAATTACACAAGATTCATTTGTATTTCAAAGGATATTTATGTTTCAGAAAATGCTGATATTATCTCGGTTTCACTTTCTCTGCCACATACATCGGGTGCTTTATACAGGCTTTTGACAAAATTTTCAGTAATAGGGCTTAATCTGTTAAGAATAGAAAGCAAGCCTGTTGCAAGCAAGGATTTTAATGTTGTATTCTATCTTGATTTTGCCGGAAGCATAAAACAGCCTGATGTTTTGCAGGTTTTAGCGGCGCTTAAAGCTGAGCTTGATTATTTTAAATTTCTTGGAAATTATAGTGAGGTGAAGTAATGGTTTCAGCAATTATAGTTTCAGCAGGGAAAAGCACACGTATGTGCGGTGTTAATAAGCAATTTTTATTGCTTGAAAATATACCTGTCCTGATACATTCAATAAAAGCCTTTGATATAATTGATGATGTATCAGAAATAATCGTGGTGACAAATGAAGACAGTATTGATAAAACAAATGAGCTTATAAATAATTATTCGTTTAATAAAAATATTAAAATTACTGCTGGTTCAACAACAAGGCAGAAATCTGTTTTTTGCGGGTTTGATATTATTAGCCCCAAAAATAAATACGTTGCAGTTCATGATGGCGCAAGGCCTCTGATTTCAAAAAAAACAGTTCTTGCTGCTATTGAAAATGCTAAAAAATACAAAGCTTCAGCTGTGGGTGTTCCTGTAAAAGACACTATAAAAGTTATTGAAGATGGGTTTATCGTTAATACTCCCGACAGAAATACGCTTTACATAACACAGACTCCTCAGATTTTTGATGTAGATTTATATAGAAATGGAATAGACAACGCAATTAAAAATAATCTTGATTTTACTGATGATTGCCAGCTTGTTGAAGCAATTGGTGCAAAGGTTTTTATGACAAATGGGGAATATAAAAACATTAAAATAACAACGCCTGAGGATATTAAACTGGCAGAAATGCTGTATAGGGAGAATTAATATGAGAATTGGTCACGGATATGATGTTCACAGACTTGTAGAAAACAGGGAGCTCATTTTGGGCGGGGTGAAAATCGATTACGCAAAAGGCCTGCTCGGTCATTCTGACGCTGATGTGCTGGTGCATGCTATCATGGATGCTCTGCTTGGCGCATGTGCTCTTGGTGATATAGGAAAACACTTCCCCGATAATGATAATTCCTATAAAAATGCTGACAGTATTGAGCTGTTAAAAAAAGTTTGTGTTCTTATAAGAAACTGCGGATATGAAATAGAAAATATAGATTCAACAATTGTTGCGCAAGCACCTAAACTCTCCCCTTTTATTGATGATATGAGATATAATATAGCCAAAGCCTGTAATATTGACATCAATCAGATTTCAGTAAAAGCGACAACAGAGGAACACCTGGGTTTTACTGGTGAAGGGCTTGGAATAAGCGCCTTTTCTATTTGCCTTCTTAAATAATTTTATATCGTGTTTTTTTAAATTCCCACTTTTATACCTTTTGCATATTATGAATTATGCTCATTCAAAATGCAAGAGGTGACTAAACTTGTTTAATTCAAATTATTATAAAACTATAATTGCACTTACATCGATTACCTATGCAATAAAAGCAAAAAATCTGCTAAACAGTGCCGGATATTACTGTGAAATACAAAGAACACCAAAAGGCTTATCAAAAGGTTGCGGATACAGCATCGTCGTCAAAAATGATATTAATCTGATTCTATCTATATTAGCATCAGAAAACATTACTGTTAAAGACTATTGTCCGTTATAGGTGATTGATATGATATATTTTGATAATGCTGCCACTACCTTCCCTAAACCCTTGGCTGTTAAGCAGGCTGCTTTTGTTGCTGTCAATAAATATGGCGGGAATCCCGGACGAGGGGGGCACAAAATTTCAATGGCTGTTGCCGAACAGGTTTTTAATACAAGAAAATCAATAGGCGATTTTTTTGGAGCACAGCCGGAGAATGTTGTTTTTACCCAAAACTGCACGTATGCTTTAAATTTGGCAATTAAAGGAATCATGCAGGACGGAGGGCATATAATTATCTCATCACTTGAGCATAATTCGGTTGCCCGCCCTGTTTATGCTTTATCTAAAAAAAATTGCAGCTTTAGCATTGCTGAGGTTGAAAGTGACGACGAAAAAACTGTATGGAATTTTGAAAAGCTTATTAAATCAGATACAAAGGCTATTGCCTGCACAATTGCAAGCAATGTTACCGGGCATATAATGCCATATAAAAAAATTGCACTACTTTGCAAAAAACATAATATATGCTTTATTGCTGACGGCGCGCAGGCATGCGGAGTTTTAAATCTCAAAATGAGTGACGGCTTTAACTTTTTGTGCACCGCCGGGCATAAAGGGCTTTATGGAACAACAGGAACCGGTGTTCTGATAAGTGATGGCAGCTATCAGCTGAAGACAATTATCGAAGGCGGCACAGGTGCAACCTCAGTTGAGCTTGAACAAACACCCTTTTTGCCTGAAATGCTTGAAAGCGGCACAGTTAATACCGTAGGAATAATTTCGCTCGGTGCAGGAATAAACTATATTAAAAGCACTGGCCTAAACAAAATTTTTTCACACGAACAATCATTATGCAAGCTGTTCATTGATAAGATAAGCAACATTGAAGGCATAATTATTTACAGAAATGAAAGGTGCAGTTATGTTCCTATCGTTTCTTTTAACCTTGGTGGCTTCACATCCTTTGAGCTTTCATCATTTCTTGATAAAGCCGGCTTTGCTCTACGTGCCGGAATGCACTGTGCCCCGCTGGCACATAAAACTTATGGAACAATTGAAACAGGAATGGTCAGATTCGCACCGTCTTCATTCAATAATTCAAAAGAAGTTATTATGCTAGCAAATACTATTAAAAAAATATCAAAAACTTCTTAAAATGACTTGTATTTATTCATTATTGTGGTAAAATTGTATATGAGAAATCTTTTTCTTCTTTATTAATTTTTATATAGATAGGACGTGAATTATGAATTTTATATATGATATTGGTGTAAGTATTGGAAACGTGCTTAAATCAATGGCTTTTGCTGATATTATTGATATAATAATTCTGTCGTATTTGTTATATAAGGCTATCAAGCTTATTCGTGAAACACGGGCAGAGCAGCTGCTCAAAGGTATTGTTTTATTATGTATTGTGTATTTTATAATCAGCCAGCTTCATCTAAAAACAATGGGATTTTTATTTGATAATTTTTTTCAGTGGGGAATTCTTGCTGTAATTATAATGTTCCAGCCCGAGCTCAGGCGAGCGCTTGAAAAAATGGGGCGGGCACGTATGAAGGGCTTGAACTTCTTTTCGTTTTCCTTTGATTCATCGGAAGACATTTATATCGCTTGGGAAGACGCAATCAATGAAATCGTTAATGCTTCAATAGACCTTTCTACCTCAACAACAGGGGCTTTGATTGTTATTGAACGCACAACAAGGCTTGGCGAGCAAATTGATACAGGAACAATTATCAACGCAAAAACAAGCGCCGCAGTACTGGAAAATATTTTTTATCCTAATACTCCTTTGCATGATGGAGCTGTTATTGTTCGCGATGCAAAAATTTATGCGGCAGGCTGCTTTCTTCCCAAACCACAAAAGGAAGAGCTAATCAACAAACAGCTTGGTTCGAGGCATCGTGCTGCAATAGGAATGAGCGAGGTTTCTGACGCAATAGTGATTATTGTATCGGAAGAAACAGGTACAATTTCAATCTCTGAGGAAGGCCAGCTAACCCGTGGCTTTAACAAGGATAATCTTAAAAAATTATTGATACACAAGTTAATTCCTGAAAAACAAACCGAAACTAAAAATCGCAAGGATAAACGATTTTTCTCAGGTAAGGTGAAGCAAAATGAAAAAGAATAGTTTTAAAATTTTTAGCACAAAAAATGATTTTCTGCTAAGAATATATGCGATAATTCTTGCAATACTTATATGGTTTATAATGTCGATAACATTATATCCCACTATTACCAAAACTATCAGCAATATTCCTTTAATGGAAATTGATACAACAGGGACAAGCGCACAGGATTATCAGCTGACACCAATAAATCTTAAAGATACAAACATCAGCGTTCAGATTTCTGGTATGAGATATGATATTGGCAACTTGTCTTCTGAGGATATTGAGGCTTATGTTGATGTAGACGGTGTAAATTCGCCCGGCGAATATGTTCTTGATGTGAAAATTAAATCAAAATCTGGCACGAGCTTTGACATTAATGAGATAAGCCCCAAGACCGTAAAAGTCACCTTTGACAATCTTGTGGAAAAAAGCTTTACGGTTGAACCACAGGCAACTAATATAACTGCTGCCTCAGGCTATTTGATGGAACCTGTGAGTGCTATTCCACAAACAATAAAAATTTCTGGCCCAAAACAGGAAATCGAAAAAATAACAAGGGTTGTCGTTAAAACAGATTTGGAACAGCAACTGAGCGAATCATTTAGCACTGCTGAAACTGACATTGTATTATATAATGGCGACACTGTTATAGATAAGGACCCTTATACTTTTGAAACCGAAGATTTGACACTTTCTATACCGATATACATGCAAAAGACTTTGCCATTATCTTTGCAGATTCAGAATACGCCAAGGAATTTTGATTTAACTTCGCTAAAATATAGCATGAGTGAGTCAGATATTGAAATAGCGGCACCAAACACATTAATTAAGGATTTGGGCAACATTCATCTTGGTTATCTTGATATCAGTACCATTGACATTGGTTCAAGCTTTGAGTTCCCCGTATTGCTTGAAAACAACTATAAAAACTTATCTGGGTTTGATAAAGTTAAGGTTGATTTTAG